>JAGWRJ010000455.1 GCA_028869725.1 Alphaproteobacteria bacterium
ATCATGCCTCGCCTTGCCCTAACATCCTGCAGTTTCTGGGCAGAATCGCGGCGGACTATAGGGGCGCCGATCGGCAGAGCCAAGCGGCGGCTTGGCCGCAGGATCCCCCGATTCGAGCCCAAAATGCCGCCCCTGGAGCCGCTTTACAGGGACAACACCCACCCCATCCCTGCCTGCACCCGCTCATCCACATTTCGTGAACAAAAAACTCTGGCTGTGAAAAATTTTTTCCGCTTCCCGCAGCTCCGTCTTGACAGCAAGCTTTTGCAGGCACTTCCGCGCATTCGTTTACCCACTACATGTGGTGGGTAAGTTCCTGTTAACCGATTAGCTCTTGCGTGTGCGCCGCGCTCGTGCCCATACTTTGTCCCTGTCGCCACTCGCGACACCACATCTAGGACACTCCAGCATCCGGAGCGTCCGGGAGCCCCACTGCACGGGGTCCTTCCGGCGCGCGGGACAGGTGTCTGCGGGCGGTGGCGTGAGAGGTGAGCCACACGAGACCTACCGGGGGACATTATGCGTATTCGGCGTCACTTTACGGTCGCAGGACATTCACCGTACGAGGGCATCGCCTTCCGCAGCGCGACCAGCGAAATCCGCAATCCGGACGGGTCGATCGTGTTTCAGCAGACCGGGATCGAGGTGCCGGAAGACTGGAGCCAGGTGGCCTGTGATGTTCTGGCACAAAAATATTTCCGCAAGGCGGGTGTACCGGCCGCATGCACCCCGGTGGCCGAAGACGGCGTACCGCAATGGCTGTGGCGCCGCGAGCCTGACCCCGAAACCGCTGGCGGCAAGACAGTGGGCGAGAGCTCGGCCAAGCAGGTGTTCGAGCGGCTGGCAGGAACCTGGACCTATTGGGGCTGGAAGGCCGGCTACTTCGATGAGGAAGCCGACGCGCAGACATTCTTCGACGAGCTCTGCTACATGCTCGCGACCCAGAAGGTCGCCCCCAACTCTCCGCAATGGTTCAATACCGGCCTTCACTGGGCCTACGGCATCGATGGCCCCAGCCAGGGGCATTATTTTGTCGACCCCGCCAGCGGCCGCCTGGTGAAATCTGCCAGCGCCTACGAGCATCCGCAGCCGCATGCCTGCTTCATCCAGTCGGTCCATGATGATCTCGTCAATGAAGGTGGCATCATGGATCTTTGGACCCGTGAGGCGCGCCTCTTCAAATACGGCTCCGGTACCGGAACCAATTTTTCGTCGCTGCGTGGCGAGAACGAGCCGTTGTCCGGCGGTGGTAAATCCTCGGGTCTGATGAGCTTCCTGAAGATCGGCGATCGGGCCGCGGGCGCCATCAAGTCGGGTGGAACGACGCGCCGGGCAGCCAAGATGGTGATCGTCGACGTCGATCATCCAGACATCGAGCAATTCATCGAGTGGAAGGTCATCGAGGAACAGAAGGTCGCCGCCATGGTGGCCGGATCCAAGCTTGCGCAAAAGCATCTGGCCGCGATCATGAAAGCCTGCGTCAATTGCGAGGGACCAGGCACTGACTGCTACGATCCGAAGAAAAACCCTGCCCTGCGCCGGGAAATCCGGGCCGCACGCAAGGCCATGATCCCGGACAATTATATCGAGCGGGTCATAAGTTTCGCCAAACAGGGCTATACCAGCATCAATTTCAAGACCTACGACACCGACTGGGATTCAGAAGCCTACCTGTCTGTATCGGGCCAGAATTCGAACAATTCCGTGCGGGTGACAGACGCCTTTCTCGAGGCCGTGCTGAAAGATGCCGACTGGAATCTCACCGCCCGTCGTGATGGCCGGATCGTCAAGACCATCAAGGCGCGCGATCTGTGGGAGAAGATCTCCTACGCCGCGTGGGCCTGTGCCGATCCCGGTATCCAGTTCCACACCACGGTCAATGACTGGCACACTTGCCCTGCAGGCGGTGAAATCCGTGCCAGCAATCCGTGTTCGGAGTACATGTTCCTGGACGACACCGCCTGCAATCTTGCCTCGCTCAACCTGATGAGTTTTCGCAAAGACGTGCAGGGCAGAAAGCACTTCGACGTTGCGTCCTTCGAACACGCGGTCCGACTTTGGACCATGGTGCTCGAAATTAGCGTGCTGATGGCGCAGTTCCCCTCCAAAGAAATCGCTCAGCTCTCCTACGACTATCGCACCCTGGGGCTTGGCTTTGCCAATATCGGCGGACTGCTGATGGCAGCAGGCATTCCCTATGACTCGCGTGAGGGACGAGCCATCGCCGGCGCGATCTCTGCGGTCATGACCGGCGTCGCCTACGCCACCAGCGCCGAAATGGCGGGCGAACTCGGACCATTCCCCGAGTTCCACAACAATAAGGGCCCGATGCTGCGCGTCATCCGCAATCACCGGCGCGCCGCCTACGGGATGACAAGCGGCTATGAGAACCTGCATGTGACGCCCGTTCCGCTCGATCACGGCGCGCTCACCCAGTCAGACCTCTCTGATGCGGCCAAGCGGGCCTGGGATAAGGCCCTCGCTCTTGGTGAACAGTTCGGCTTCCGCAACGCCCAGGCCACGGTGATTGCTCCCACCGGCACCATTGGCCTCGTCATGGACTGCGACACCACTGGCGTCGAGCCCGACTTCGCCCTGGTCAAATTCAAGAAGCTCGCCGGTGGCGGCTACTTCAAGATCATCAACCGGTGCGTGCCTGAGGCCCTGGCCACGCTCGGCTACCAACCGAACGAGATCGATCGCATCGTGGCCTATGCGGTTGGACATGGCACTCTGGAAGGACTTGGCAGCGGCATCACGCACGACGCGCTCAAGGCCAAAGGCTTTGGTACCGAGCAGATCGCCGCCATAGAGGCCGCACTTGAATCGGCGTTTGACATCCGTTTCGTCTTCAATAAGTGGACACTTGGTGTTGATTTCTGCGTGCAAACGCTCGGACTTGACCCTGCCGCGCTCGATGCCGCTGATTTCGACATGCTGAAGGCGCTTGGGTTCTCGAAGGCCGATATCGATGCCGCCAATCTACATGTCTGCGGGGCCATGACCCTGGAAGGTGCCCCGTATCTGAAAGACGAGCATCTGCCGGTGTTCGACTGCGCCAATCCCTGCGGCCGCATCGGCACGAGGGCACTGTCTGTGGAGAGCCATATCCATATGATGGCTGCGGTGCAGCCCTTCATCTCCGGCGCCATTTCCAAGACCATCAACATGCCCAACGCCGCGACCGTCGCCGCATGCGGCGAGAGCTATCTGATGAGCTGGAAGCTCGGCCTCAAGGCCAACGCGCTCTATCGCGATGGCTCAAAGCTCAGTCAGCCCCTCGCATCTTCGGTCCTTGAGATCGACGACGATGAGGATGACGATCTGGAGACAATCACTGCCGCGCCTGCAGCACAGCGTTCGACGCTGGTGGCCGAGCGCGTGGTTGAAAAGATCGTCGAACGCGTTGTCCATCAGCAGCACCAGCAGCGCGAGAGGCTGCCACACCGGCGCAAGGGCTATACCCAGAAAGCCGTC
>JAGWRJ010000456.1 GCA_028869725.1 Alphaproteobacteria bacterium
CAAAACCGGCGCTGGACACGCTCGCCCCCGCCACGCCGATATCGCTCGCATAGCCGCTTCAGACGCCGTCGACTGCCAATATCATCGGCGCCGGCCGTCTCGTCAGATACCCGCGTGAGAAATCTGGGCTAGCGCGGAGCTACAAGGTCAGCCGTCAGACTATCGGCCGTGTCTGCGAATGAAGCCTTGTCGCCAGGTTTATCGCCGTGCGGGTGCGGATCGCCGATGGACCGCCGCAGCCGATCCGCGACATGGGGGCTCAGCACATGCCAGGTGAAGAGGTCTGACTCAACGGAGGGCGCCGTTCGAATGGCGAACGCAAATACTACGTCTCCAACGAGAGCGAGTCCGGCGCACCACAACCATTGTTTCCCTTGCCACCGCTCGGCCCACTCGAGTGCCGCCAATTCGACTACACAGACCTCGCCGACAGTCCCGCTGAACTCGACGCCACGATCCGCAGGACGCGACAATCGCTGGATGGGCTGGTGTGGATACGGCAAGATGAGCCGTAATGACAAACACCTCTTTTTTGACTCCGTTCTCCTGCCGAACCCTCCATGAGCAAGAGGCAATGAACCAATGATCCCGACGACATCACGAAAGGAAGGTCTACATCGTGGCGCCTTACCGGGATCTCCGGTATTCAAGCAGGCTGGCCTGCGGCTGACACCATCTGGCCATCTCGTATTCGAGCCCGAGAACCTGGCGATTGAACCCGCTGCAGCTGCGAGGCTTGCGCAGGCTTTTACTCATGGCTCAGGGCCGGGACTGCTACAACTGAGCGCAGCCGAAGTCGCAACTGATTTGCCGCTGGCCCTGGGCTGGTGGCGGAGCTTCGGCCAGCGTTACATTACCGTCCTCCGCCTGCACACGACCGAGCAGGCCTACATGGTGAAATCAAACTCTCAGCCTTCAGCTCCTTCCCCCGACGAAGCTGAGCTGACGACCCTGGTGCTCACCGCGCCGATAATGCCGGGTGCTGAGTTTCTGACCCAGGACATTTTGCGCACGCTCTGGTCCGAGATCGATCGAGCACTGATCGAGGAGCTCGAAACCAGGCAGATCGATCTGCAATCGTACCTGCATGCGCTCAACCCAGCCTGGAACCTGCTAGGGCGGGTGCATTTTAATCTGGCGGAGAACAAGGGCGATCCCGAGGCGCCCTTCGCGTTCATGGCAACCTACACCACACGGCTGTCGGCGCAGGCGAAGGTGCAGCATCTACCGCTGGGGCAAGCCTTGCGCGAATATGCCGGCGCGGCAAATCGTCGGCAGCTGCTGTCTTTGCTGATGCCGGTGCAGAGAGCGGCGGAAAGCTGCGCGTGGCTGAAGCCGATGATTGAGGGCGGCGAAATCTATCACCCGCTGCGCTGGACGCCGGGCGAGGCGGCGCGGTTTCTCGCCAGCGCCGCCGAGCTTGAAGCGGCCGGGATCGTGCTCCGCATGCCGGCGAATTGGCAGACGAACCGGCCTACGCGTCCGCGCGTCTCGGCCGTGATCGGCACCGTTGCGCCGTCGAAGCTGGGCCTTGACGGGCTGATGGATTTCCAGATGGAGATCAGCCTCGATGGCGAGGCTTTGAGTCCGGGCGAGATTGAACGCCTGCTGGCCGGCACCGAGCAGTTGGTGCTGCTCCGGGGCAAATGGGTTGAGGTAGACCGGGCGCGGCTTGAACGGGTC
>JAGWRJ010000457.1 GCA_028869725.1 Alphaproteobacteria bacterium
CCGTGGTCTGACCCGGGTTATTCCGCAGGCATCAAATAAGATTCCTGAACATGAATACCATGTCGGAGCCGAATTGGCTGATAGCAATCAGATAGGCGCCCAGCATGATGAATACTGCGGATACCGCCGAAATTGCCGGCAAGTACCACCATTTACGGTCGGCAAAATAATTAATGTACATTTTCTGAATTCCAGTTTTACTGCTTGAATTAAACGCCGGCAACATTGTTGCCGGTTGTGGATTGCTGCAAATCAAAGCTTACGCATCCGCTTTGCCCGAAGGACCAGGCGTTTTGTCGTCAGTCTTGCGGCCCATCTTTGCTACCGGTAGTTCTGGCAGTCCGCCCGTCAGGGCGCTGGGCTCCCGCGCGGCGTGGACGCTTTTGCCGGCGGTTGGCTGGCGGCGGTCGCGGATCGGGGCATCCATGTCCTGGTCAGAGATGGCTGCATCCGCTTTCACGTCCACCGGGGCGTCTTGAGAATCCGACTTCATATCCTGATGGTTCGGATCCGCAATCACTTGGGCGTCGCTCTGGGTCGCGATCTGTGGGGCCGCAATTGCCTGTGCGGGCTCGGTATTCCCGGCCGGTGTCACTGTGGGTGCCTGCACCACAGGTGCAGCTGTCTCATTTGGGTTTGAATCGTGTTTCGGGTCGCATTTGGAATGCTGCATGAAATTTAATCCTTGAATTGACGGTGCCACGGTTTTCGGCCGCACAGACGGCGACGCAAACGCCGGCATGCGCGGGCTACTGACGATGACTGCTTTGTGCGGCAGCAGGGGCAGCGGCGGGATTCGTTTCGGTGAGGAGATCCAAAACGGAAGGTAACGAAGCCGCTGTTTTGGCGTATCTATAGCAAACAACACTGCGTATGCAGTGCGTGGCGGGACTATACACTGAAACGCATGCGCGTGCGGATTCAGGTGTAAATATCATGTGACCGGCCAATATTGGCGGATACAGCATGCAGCCCGGCTGTGATTCATGCCTGTGCGACCTCAACAAACCAATTGCAAGTGCCTTACATCCGCACGATTGGCACACAGCGTGAACACATCATGCTTGTGCGCTGCGATTGAAACATTACCAAAGTGCAGATGATTGCCGCACGCAAATGCATTCCAGAATCCGAATATCAAAATGTTGTGGGGCAAACTCGGAACGAATGATCACCCAGCGCGCTGTATCTATATGCGGCGAAAGAGAGTAGAGTCAGAACCTGTCTCAGCCGTTCCCATTCCCAGGCTCCTCCAATTGAAGTTGTGAATGCGATCCGCCAGCGACAGCTGCCGTGTGGAAAGGTATCGTGCGCCCGCGATATTGCGGACGTGAATTCGCCTGAATCCAGCGCGTCGGTGAATCATCAGGAGAAGGATCATGAATGAGTTCAAAGTCTATGACATCACCAATGCCCCGTCCGATTCACGCGTTGATCTCGAAAAGATCAAGTTGAATCACGGCAATATCCCCAATGTGTACGCGGTCATGGCCGAGTCACCCCCACTGCTGAAAGGCCACGTGGCGCTCAAAGAGCTTTTCGAAAAGACATCGTTCAACAAGCAGGAACGCAAGATCGTGCTGCTGACGGCCAGCCGTGAGAATGACAGCAGCTACTGCACCGCAGTCTATAGCGGCGCTGCCGAGAAGCACAACGTACCGGCCGAGGTCATTGAGGCCGTGCGCACAGGTGCATCGCTCAAGGACAAGAAGCTTGAAGCGCTGCGGTCGTTCACAGCAGAAATCGTGAACGAGCGTGGCCAGGTGGACGAAACTGACGTCAAGAGCTTTTTGGACGCCGGTTATACCCGCGCCAACATCCTCGAAATCGTGCTGGCCGTCGGCATGGTGACGTTGACCAACTACACGAACCTTATCGCCAAGACCCCACTCGACGCGCAGTTCGAGCCGAAGGTGTGGAAGAAAGCGAGCTGAAGTTCAGGTCTAAGCCGATTCAACGGGGCGGAATACCGCCCCGTTTTTTTACGGCCGAGATTTCATACAGGAACACCATCTCTTTTTGAAAATCGGCGACATCGCTTTGCAGGGCGCACACCATTCGGCCCAGTAGTCCACCAGTACCGGCAGTTCGGATTGCAGCACCTGTTCGTCAAAATTCAATCGATGCATGGCGATGAATTGCCTTTGAGGGCGGGATGGGTGGATTCGCGGCTATAGAAAAGGATAGCGTCCCCTTTATTTCCCCCGTCACGCGGTGCGGTGATGGCATGAGTCAACTGGCCATCATGGACCCGGCTCCGGCACGAGACTCGATCAGGCTCAATCTGGACGCTGAACTAATTCATTTAGAGCGATTGCCCAGGCCCGCACCCACTCACCGTTGTTCTTGCGCTCCTCGAACTTGAGCCTATTTATCCCAACTGCTTCCCAACGCTCTTCCGCGTCGTCGAGCATTCCCACAACGGCTCCTGGATTGCCGTCGATGGCGCTTTCGCACTGAGCGAACCAGTACATATATTGACGCCATGAGTCTGCAAGGACTGGCGTCCTTTCGGCCACTCCTAACTTCTCCAATATTGCTTTGCTGTACGGATTCTCTGCATGCGTGGGAGACAATGGCAGGAGGGCCCTAAAACGTGCTAGATCGGCTTCTCGGAGAAACGCCAATAATGACGGCTCAAACCAGTACCAAAGATTGCGGCCTCCCGATTCCTCCTCCACATCAAATCTACCGCGTGTAAAGCGTCGCAGATTGAAGAATTTGCCGGTAGCGACGTGCGCGGCACCTGCTGCCTTCCACAACACCATCTCCGAGGAGGTCGTGCTCACGAGGACTTTGTAGCCTGCGTTTTCGAGGAGTCGGATTAAGCGTGCGGCAGCTTCAAGTTCGTTGGACCGCGTGCGCTCCAGTCGCGGCGACGTGTCATCCGACAGCACCAGATATATGTCAGTGCCCTTGAATTTTGAGAGCAGCGAGGCAACCTGTAAGTGGCGCTTGGAAATCGCAAGGTCCTGCATCTCCACCAACGCCGTGAGGAAGGGTCGCAACGGTGAATCCTTTACTTTGTTGACGAGGACGTTACCCAAGTCCGTCAGAAACTCGTAGTAGTCATTGGAGGCCGCACGCGGATGAGGTGCCGGCGAGCAAATGCCGTTCGGTGCAAACGGCTTTGCTGCTCCGATAATTTTGTCAATGATGCCTAACCAAGCCTCTTTTGTGGTCAGGTCAGCGGTGTCTACACCATCCGGCATGTATCCCCAGGTAGGTAGGGACCCGCGCCCTTGTAGTGGCACGTAGAGCTGCGGGTCAAAGACGATATCGAGATCGCTGCGCTTTTTGCGAACGTTAGCACAGCACTCCAGAGTCTCTGTGGGCGAATAGTTAACGGGGCTCAGAACAACGCCCTTGTACTTGGCTAAACTAGGTTCAAGTACTAAGTTGGCCGAGTGGTGGCCCAATTGATGGTAGGCGCTCATGTTATGCCCCTAGGTTTTGCCATGCCACGATGAGGTCGGCTGGACGCACAAAACGTTTGATTGGCCAAAATTCAACCATGGGAATCAGGATGCCGAGTCCTTGGGAATTCGCCGCATCAATGAATTCGATAGCAGGCGGCCGTTGGGCCATAAGGCGCATGTAGCCGTTATTTAGATCCATATCCCCAGAATACGGGTGCATGGCCAAGGTTGCGACAGAGAGTGTAACTCCTAAACCAAATTGATCCGTTCTCCAGTCAATGCGCGACTTTTCATTGAGGAGCTGCTCTGGTGCGGCAAATTGGGGGGTACATGGGCCCGCCAATATAAACGGCTGTGTGATAGTTGTCGCGTTTAAGTGCCGCGCTACCCCAAGATCAACCAATACCGCGGCTCCGTCATCACGATACATGATGTTATCCGGCTTAATGTCTCGGTGGACAAGATTACGGCTCGCAAGGTGCGCAATGGCCTCGCTCATCGCGAGCGCCAGAGCATGTGTGTCCGGTCGGGCAAGCCGGCCCTTCGTTAGCCGCTCGTTTAGCGTGCCTCCACCTATATATTCTTCAACAAGATAGTTGACGACAGTACCGTCAATGTCGCGAGATTGGTGGTCGAGAATTTTGGAAATGTTAGCGTGATTGCACGCACTTAGTGCAGTAATTTCGCGAGAGAGGCGTTCGTGGTCTGGTGTGCTGGTAAAAAGCTTTAGTGCCAGATCCTGGCCAGCGTGTCGAACGTGGAAGGTCTTCTTGGATGCGCCTGCATTGCAGGCTCGAACGAACTCGTATCCGTGATCAGCACAGATCCGTTGCGCTAACATCTCTTGTGAGTCCACCTCCATTTTCTCGTAGGGATGCCCTAGCTTTTTGGTGAAGCCATGGTATCACCGGCTTATGGTCGCGACTATTCCAGACCAACTCTACGGCGTACTCATCCATGACACAGAGTCCCACGCCGACATCCTCGAAAGCTGGGTGGTGTTGCAACGCTGGCCGCGAAAAGTCCCGCGGAAGTACCACGTAGACCTCGTTGGCGAAACTGGTGTTCCGCCACGCCTGCTCCATGGCCTTCTGCCAATTGGTCAGCTTAGCCTCGAACGCGACCACGTGGTCGGTGACGGAGAGCGCAAGAAGGTCGGTTCGGCCGGATGAGTAGTCGAACTCGCGAACCTGAATTTGACGGAGCCATTCGATAGCGCCTTCCGACACGAGGGTCGCGAGCTGGTCAACCAGCGCGACTTCCTGCACATACCGGAGTGCTGCCCTGCCCATATTGCCTCGAGTTAGCTGACACTTTGACTCAATAATTATAGGTTAATTATCATATAATTAAAGGCATGGCCCGTACCCCCAACGCAGAGAAGAGCGCGACGCTCAGTCTCCAAATCACCCCGACGGTGCATACGCACCTGAAGCGGCTGGTAGCGCTCGGCATGTTCGGGAAAACACCATCAGAAGTAGCGACGGGAATCCTGTATCAGGCTCTGCAGCGGATGGTCGAGAAAGGACATCTGAAGCATCGTCGCCTCCCGTAGCCAAGCGGCCTGCGCGCCACGTGTCCGTCCTTGAAGGGACGGCATATTTATCCCGAGATGTTGAATTCCGTAATAAGTTGACCCACGATGTCGATTATTACCGATCCACTCTGAGCGACACAGGCCATTGATACTGATGGATATTCCCGCTAGTTACGCGGGTCAGCGCAAATGAAAATGGTGGGTCAAATGGCCGTGAAAATCAGCACATCGTGATTAGTCCGCGACTTGTGACCATCGGGAACCGGGAAAGTGGTCGGACACTGGGTACCCTAACCAAGCGGTCCCAATCTGCAGTCAATATTAAGGGCAGCTCATGAGTGCGCTCACCGACCTCTTTGAGACCTTCCGTCAGACGGCGGCTTCCGAGCGCGAGAAGGGCACTTACTTCGAGCGCTTTGTTAAGGCTTATCTGCAAAACGAACCGTACTACGCGGACCTCTACGCCAAGCGCGTCTGGCTGTGGAAGGAGTGGCGGGCGGAAGCGGCCAAGCGCGGACTCGGCGACGTCGGAAGTGACGCCGGCATCGATCTCGCCGCTGAAACGACCACGGGGGAGCTGCACGCGATCCAGGCAAAGTTCTATGACCAAGATGCTCGGTTGACGCTCACCGATTTGTCCACCTTCCTTACGGCTTCCGGGAAGAAGCAATTTGCGCATGGCCTGATCTTTCTCACTGCAACCAAGAGCACGGGTCACCTGCGCGACGCGCTGCAAGGCCAGAAAACCCCCATCAGCCTCGTTACGCTGTTCGATCTCGAAAACAGCCAGATCGACTGGTCAAAGTACCGCCTCGACACCCCGGTCGTACTGAAACCGAAAAAGACCCTACTCCCACATCAACAGACCGCACTAAAGGCAGTGGAAGCTGGTCTTCAGGAGGCCAACCGCGGCAAACTCATCATGGCCTGCGGCACAGGCAAAACGTTCATCGCTTTGAAGATCGCTGAAGACGTTGCCGGCAAAGGTGGTCGCGTCCTGTTCTTGATGCCCAGCCTTGCCCTGCTATCCCAGGCCTTGACCGAATGGACCCAGGAAAGTGCGATTCCGTTACACAGTTTCGCAGTGTGCTCGGACACTAAGGTCGGTAAGCATCGCCGGTCGGAAGACGACGACTTCGAGATGCTCAGTCACGAGCTGCAATACCCCGCCACCACCGAAGCCAAAAGCCTCGCCGCGGAAATGGCCAAGCGCTTCGACATCGGGCACATGAGCGCTGTGTTCTCAACCTACCAGTCCATCGACGTCATCAGCGAGGCCCAGAAGCAATACGGCCTGCCCGAGTTCGACCTGATCGTCTGCGACGAAGCCCACCGCACCACAGGCGCCACTTTCGAAGGCGAGGACGAAAGCCATTTCGTCAAGGTCCACGATGCGAATTTCATCAAGTCCAAGAAGCGGCTCTACATGACCGCTACTCCACGCATCTACGGCGAGCACGCCAAGGCGACCGCCGAAAAGGATAATGTCACCCTCGCCTCGATGGATGACGTAGCCCTATACGGCAAGATGCTCTACGTCCTGACGTTCTCGGAAGCCGTGAAACGTGGGCTGCTCTCCGACTACAAGGTCATTGTGTTGGCCGTCGAAGAAACCCTCATCAACCGCCGCTTGCAGCGACTGTTGGCCCTTGGCGATAACGATCTCAAGGTGGACGATGCCGCTCGCATTGTGGGCTGCTGGAAGGCATTGTCGAAGCAAGGTCTGACGCAGGACCTTCACGATGACGGCCACCCCATGCAACGTGCCGTCGCCTTCTGCCACGTCATCGAAGCCAAGAACGGCGCAAAGGTCCACAAGGTCGGCTCGAAGAACATCGCGCGTATGTTCCAGGCTGTGGTCGAGGCCTACCAGGAGAGCGCGGAAACCGAGGAAGAAACCGCGGCCACGCTGAAATGTGAGGCCGAGCACGTCGATGGCACTATGAACGCAGCGGACAAGGAAGCCAAACTCGCTTGGCTCAAAGCCATCTCCCCCGAGGCTACCTGTCGCATCCTCAGCAATGTGCGCTGTCTGTCCGAAGGGGTGGATGTGCCCGCGCTGGACGCCGTGCTGTTTCTGACACCCCGCAACTCACAAGTGGACGTCGTGCAGGCAGTCGGCCGCGTGATGCGCAAAGCGCCGGGCAAACAGCTCGGCTACATCATCCTGCCGATCGTGATACCGGCTGGCAAGGAACCCCACGAAGCCCTGAACGACAACGTCACTTATAAGGTGGTCTGGCAGGTGCTGCAGGCGCTGCGCTCGCACGATGATCGTTTCGACGCGATGGTCAACAAGCTCGACTTGATCGGCAAAGACACCACCAAGATGGAAGTGGTAGCCGTCACCGAAAAGATTCAGCGTCGGGCCGCCAATTTACGCGCCACTGAAAGCAAGAAGCGTGCGGCCCAGGCCCGCGATAGTCACGCCATTGGACAGGCCGTAGCCGACGAGCCACACGAGCAGGCCGAGATTGAATTCGAGATTGGCGAAATCGAAAAAGCGATCTACGCGAAATTGGTGCAGAAGGTCGGCAACCGCCACCACTGGGAGGATTGGGCTAACGACATCGCAAAGATTGCCAACACCCATATAGACCGCATCAAAGCCATCCTCGGAAATCCAGAAAACAAGAAGGAACGCAAGGCATTCGATGCCTTCGCCGCGGAACTGCGCGATGACCTGAACGATGAAATCACCGACGCCGAGATCATCGAGATGCTGGCCCAACACCTTGTTACCCAGCCGGTGTTCGAGGCCTTGTTCGACCACTACGACTTCGCGAAGCAGAATCCCATGTCCCGTGCCATGCAAAAGGTGCTGGACACGTTGGAACAGCACCACTTGGGCAAGGAGGCCGACACTCTCACCGCGTTCTACCAAAGCGTGAAGCTGCGCGCCGAAGGCATCACCAGTGCGGACGGCAAGCAGAAAATCATCAAGGAGCTGTACGACAAGTTCTTCAACGGCGCCTTCCCGCAACTCTCCAAGCGCCTCGGCATCGTCTACACGCCGGTGGAGGTGGTCGACTTCATCATCAGGAGCGTGCAGGACGTACTGCGCGACGAGTTCGGCACATCCTTGGGCAACCGCAACGTACACATCCTGGATCCCTTCACCGGCACCGGCACCTTCATCACGCGCCTGCTGCAATCCGGCTTCATCTCGAAAGACCAGCTCGCGTACAAGTACAAGAACGAAATCCACGCCAACGAGCTGGTGCTGCTCGCCTACTACATCGCCTCCATCAACATCGAAACCGCCTACCACGACCTCATGCACCTGCCGGGCGCGGAACAGAAGGCCGACGTTGGTACCTACACGCCCTTCCCGGGCATCTGCCTCACCGACACCTTCCAGATGTACGAGAAAGATGACCTGGTGAATGCGCTGCTGGTGGACAACAGCGCGCGGCGCAAGCGACAGAAGAAGCTCGACATCCGGGTCATCATGGCGAACCCACCGTACTCGGTTGGACAGGAGAGCGCTAACGACAACAACCAAAACGTCGACTACCCGACTCTGGACAACAGAATCGACAGTACCTATGGCGCAAAGTCTTCGGCAAAGCTAAAGAAATCGCTACACGACAGCTATATCCGTGCCATCCGTTGGGCCTCGGATCGCATCGGGGCATCAGGTGTTGTCGGCTATGTCACCAACGCCGGGTTTGTCGATGCCAATGCTTCGGACGGGCTACGCCAGTGCTTGGCGGCGGAGTTCTCCAACATCTATGTGTTCCACCTGCGCGGCAACCAGCGCACCAGCGGCGAAACCTCACGCCGGGAAGGCGGCAAGATTTTCGGTGGTGGCAGTCGCGCACCCATCGCCATCTCGCTGCTGGTGAAGAACCCAAAGGCCAAGCAGTACGGCCAGATTCAGCTTCACAACATCGGCGACTACTTGAGCCGCGAAGAAAAGCTCGCCACCGTCGCCACCTTCGGCTCCATCGATGGCATCACCAAGGCTGGGGGCTGGCAGCCCATCACCCCGGACGCCCATGGCGACTGGCTGCGCCAGCGCAACGACAGCTTCTCCCTGTTCATGCCCATCGGCGACGGAAAGCGTGATGGTGAGTCTGCCATCTTTTCAATTTTCAGCAATGGCGTAAAAACGAATCGCGACGCGTGGTGTTACAACACCAGCAAGCAGGCGGTTGCAAGCAACATGGAGAGAATGATCACGTTCTACAACACGGAGGTTGCGCGATTCAATGCCGTCTACGGAGCCTTGGACAAAAAGGATCGCGCTGCCAAGGCTGATCGGTTCATTGACACCGATACGACGAGAATCAGTTGGTCTGGCGACTTGGTCCAAGAGCTTGTAAAAGACCGAGGCGCAGAATTCGATGAATCAAAGTTGCGGCGATGTCTCTACCGACCGTTCTTCAAGGAGTGGTTGTACTTTGATCGCCAGCTCAACAACAGCGTGTATCAAATGCCCCGACTGTTCCCGGATATCGATAGCGACAACCTAGTGATTGTCACTTCCGGCGTTGGTGCGCTTCACGAGTTCACCAGTCTGATCACTAACGTCGTCGCAGACCTATGCGTGGGGGATATCCGGGTATCCCAATATTTTCCGCTCTACCTCTACGACGAAGCTGCGCAGGGCGACAGCGAAGCCCCGCAGTCCGGCCTGTTCGAGCAGCCCGCCGCGCCGGCTGCACGCAAGCGCCGCGATGCCATCACAGACGCGGGCCTCGCGCACTTTACGGACACCTACCCCGGCGAGAAGATCACCAAGAAAGACCTGTTCTATTACATCTATGGCCTGCTGCACTCGCCTGACTACCGCGAGCGCTACGCCGACAACCTGGCCAAGGAACTGGCGCGCATTCCACGCGTGAAAACCGCCGCCGACTTCTGGGCATTCTCCAAGGCTGGCCGCGCGCTGGCCGATCTGCACCTCAACTATGAAACCGCGGCCGCGTGCACCAGCGTCACCGTCACCGGCCCCAATGGCAAGGTGCTGACCGTTACGTCCAAGGGCATCGCCCCCGGCAAGCCCGCCGATGAAGCCGCCACCTTCCGCGTCGAAAAGATGAAGGTGCCGAAGTCCGGCAAGGACAAGGACCTCACCCGTCTCATCTACAACGCCCATATCACCATCACCGGCATCCCACCCGAAGCCTACGACTACGTAGTCAACGGCAAACCCGCGCTGGACTGGGTGATCGAGCGCCAATGCGTCAAGACCGACAAGGCCAGCGGCATCGTCAACGACGCCAACGCCTGGGCCATCGAGACCATGGAGAACCCGCGCTACCCGCTGGAACTCTTCCTGCGCGTCATCACCGTCAGCCTTGAAACCGTTAAGATCGTTCGCACGTTGCCCAAGCTCGACATTCTCGAAGGGACGTCACTCGAAACTCGGGCGGCCTCGAATCCAATCCGGAAACTGGGCGCCTGACAGGCGCATGTCCATGACACGAGAACCGCTGCAGGTCACCGAAATCCTAGAATGCCATCGAAAGCCTGCACAGCCAGGTGCGCGTGGGCATGCATCCAGCGGGAAGAAGTCGCCGCTCACGTTATAGACGTGAAGGTAGCCCTCAGTGTATGCGACGCCGTTGATGTACAGGATCGGATACCCGACGGCCCACAGAACTACGAGGGCCTTGTGAACTTTCCACTTTCGATTTAAGAGCATTGCCCCTCCTTGGTGTTAGACGTGGATTGAGACCTATTTCGTCTTGCGCGGCCTCTTCGGAACTCGTTCCGCGAGTTCTACTGAGTCGGGGCCCAATGTGTACACCTGCCTAAGCAAGTGCTCGACGATATTCCGTAGCTTCGCAACCTCCGCCATACTCGGAATATGCCCGCGGTGAGCAGATGCGTGCCCGACTTCTAACGCGTTATTGAGCGCATTGTGTTGTTCAGGAGTGATATCGCGCTTGTCCAGAAGTCGCTGTAACCGTTCGTCAAAGCGTCCGTCGTTCCCCACCCGGTCTGTTAAGACAAGATCAATTGCCGCACGTAGGCCCATAACAGCGATCATCGAAGCTTTGTGCTGAGCAGCTATGTGCACCTCTTTCATTACGCGACGCTGGACCATCGGTATGCGCTTGTGCCAATCGGGTGTCTTGTACTTGGTGCTCTGGCGGCTCTGTTGTGGCGGACCAGCCGCAGGCATTGCGTAATCGGAAATAACGTCAGCCGCAGAATACGGAACCGCTGTTTGCCCTTGGTACATGGCTCGATAGCTCTCAAGCTCTGCCACAACGTCGCTAAAGTGGGGAAACGCCAGGTCGACGACCTTTTCATTGCCAATGACGTAAGACTCGGTAGTCACCCGATTCCCAAGATTGTGGCCGCTCCATATGCTCGCCTCGATCATATGCCGAACAATCGCGCCTACCTCATCCACCGAAAGCCCAGTGATTTTGCTTAGGTCGGCAAGCGTCACCCGCGCTGTATGATCGCGCCCGTACTCAGCACGAAGGTGCGCATAGATTGTCTCCGCCTGCTTCCTGAATTCAGTCGCGAACTTGGACTTGAGGCGCACCAAGCCCAATAAAGACACAAAGTACCGGTTTACAGAGTTGTCGCGTCGAATGAACTGCAATTTCTCCAGCTGATCGAGAATCGGCCATTTGTCTGGATTCTTTGCTCGGTAAGCGGTTACGTCCACCCCGCCAGCGTCCCCTTCGCCAGCCTTCGCGGTCAGAATTTCGTCCATGACTGCGCACTGCCCGCTCGTTAGGACCACCTTCTTGGTATTCTTCTTTTTCTTAGGCGTCACGGCGCGTGCTCGAGATTATCGTATATAGTCAAAAAGCCCTGCAGTTTGCGAAGCCTGTCAGCTAGTTCCATGGCCAGTTCTTTGTCCACCTCAGCGACCTTCAGCACGATATCCCGCAGCGAATTCTCATAGTCGAGAATTGGGGTGAATCCCGTCAGCATTTCCTTTACCACGAGCCCAATCCTCTGGGGCGCTGCTTCCGCTAGGCGTGCCAGTTCCTTGGCGAACATGGTGTCATGGTGCTCATCCTGCATTCTCGGAGCAACCACCTGCAGCAGCTCAAAGGTTTCTTCATTGACCTCGTCGATATAACAGGCCAAGAGACCCAGCGTCGAAAGCGCATGCGTAGGCGACTTGGGCTCGCGGGACACCCATTCCAGGCACCATTTCCAATACTGGATGATCTGCTTCACCTGGTCGTCGTTTACGTCTGAGCGACGCAGGGTCCAAAACCAATGTCCTATGTGGACGGCATCAGCTTCGTATCCGGCATCCCGAATTTCATTGAAAATTGGGCCGTTTAGGGGCTCCGTATTCCAAAGGTAGGCAAGGCCGATGCGTTCAACGATATTCTCTCGGCCATGGCGGGACTCGTCACGATCGTGGAGGACGTGGATGATGACCCCGTGATCGCGCAGCTGCTCATATAGTTTCTTGCTCACTGGAGCATGAGCAAGTCCCTCCATTACGCACCGCAGGGTTTCGCGGTATTGAACAGGAAACAGCTTTTCAAAGTTAGCGTCCACCCATTCGGCGCTGACGTATCTCATATTCTCAATATAAGCACCCATCAGGGTCGCAAATTCAAAGTTTGCGTTGGCAGACTTTGCGAGTTCCTTGTCGTACACAGGACTCAGGCGCTGCCAAACCGCAGCATGTCCATTACCGGCCTTATCCGCCACTCGGCACGACCTAAGCGTGTGGGTCACCAGTGCCTCGATAACCCGGCCCTTGGTCGTGTTGATGGCATGGGTCATCGGGTCCGACCCTTGGTAGCCATCATTCGGCTCCGCGCGATCGAGCAATCTCAGTAGGATCCGCTCTCCGATCGGCAAATACTCCGCCGGATAAGAGTGGTCGTCACTGAGGGTGCCGGCACGCAGGAAATCGGCAATTAGTGAACTAATCCAGTGCCTGTCAGGGGTATAGCCCTCCGACGGCTGGTCCGGAGCGGTCCGGAACTCCACCTTGCCTGTTAGCGCATCCAGGTAGTCCAACAGCACCTTCCAGAGCAAGTGCCAATCGAGATCGTCCGCCGCGTCCTTGTTCTTGTCCCATAGCTTCTTGGCGCCACTAATGATCGCGTACTTATAAAAATTCTTGGCTTGATCGTACGAATCAATCTTGGCAATAAAGAGCTTCGGCTCTGCTACGACGGCTTCCTCGACCGCATCGATAAGGCCCCTGACAGTTGGGCCACGGAATTTCTGCCCGGGTTCAAACTCGTTGACCTTCTGGACAAAGGTGCCTTCGCGGGCAAACGCAATCAATTCGTCCGACGAATACGGAGATTTGCCGAAGCCCCAGTAGCTCGTCATGTATGAATGGAAATTGGGGTGAGTGTCTTCGTCTTCCTCCTCGGCACCATATCCCAGGTCAGCTGACAACTGAGCGAACCACCTGTCCGCAGGCTCGTATCCCTTTCCTTTAATGGCCGTCAACCAACGCCGCTGAATGGTCTTCAGCCGTTTCTCACGGTCTTCGAGATTTGGGTCAACAACGAAGTCTCGGAGTGAATCCAGCACCGCTGCCTTTTGGGCGTCGGCAAGCTGCAAGAAGTGAGCCGAAAGAAAGTCATACGACTCGTGCAGCAGATTCGTATCGACGAAGGCCACCGGAAGCACCGTCGGCACCAAGTCCTGAAGCAACTCGAACTGGCTATTCACGCAGTAGATGCCTATCCGCCTCAGGATCTCCGGACCGGCTTGAACAATATTGGCGACATAGGGTCTGGCAGCAGCCACATCGGTGCCAATCCACGAAACCAAGATGTCTCTGAAAGCATCGATCAAGCGGTTCTCAGGGTCATTGCCCCGGCGATTCTGCTCGTGATCCTCCACGGCAGGGCGCATGAGCCAAGACACACGCTTCCTTTCCGGGTCACTAAACAACTCCACGAGACTGCCCCGAATTGCTTCCAGGGCTTCGCGGCCAGCGCGCCTCCCAAAGTCCGCGGCATTCTTCTTGATCAGCTCCCCGAGCCAGTAGTCATCCAGCGACGTCATCGGCTCGCGCCTGGTCGTCTCGCCGAACTTCTGGTCCACCCACTTCACGCGTGTGGCGTAGCCCAAGATTCGGCACGCCTTCGATATGGCGCCCTGGAATTCACTGCCAAGGAGTCTCGGGATCACCCTTGAACCGAGCACACTGCCCACTAGACCAGTATCAAACCTTCCAGACAGCCAGATGGGCACCAAGTCCACCAGCTCGTCAGTTATCGAATCGACGGGTAGAGTCGCCAGGATCTCTGCAAACTGGCGGTACGTGTGGTAATTGTCGATGTGATTGCCAGCTTCGTCCCTGTGCTGGGTTGCGGCGAGGACGACGTTGATCACTTTGGCAGCGAGGGCCAAATTACGGTTCGCGTCCGCCTTCTTGGCGACAGCAACCAGGTAGTCCAGGGCAGGCCAGTACGGGATCCTGTAATACCCAGGCTGATCTGCCGGCTCTGGCCCCCGGTTTTGTGTCGGTGCCAGGAGCCCGGCATCACGGAGGGGCTCAAAGAAATCCTCAAGCCTTTCATGCTGCAACAGCAGCCCAAAACCCTGCTGGGCATATTCCTCACCCTGGGTCATGCGGTCGATGAACGCTTCCTGGTTTGCGGTGAGCCTAGCCATTGAGCAATTCCTTCATGCTCGCCAGGCGCGCGCTGACCTGCGCGTCGCCAATCGGTATCTCGCGAGCGAAATGGTCGATCACATCCAGCAGCTGGTCCCAGTCCAGCTCATCCCGGAGGTACGGGATCATGGTTATCCGGCACTGGGCGGTGTAATACGTCCGGAGTTCCCGCATCAGTGCCCTTTCATGGGAGAAGAAGCCTTGCAACAGGAAGTGCTTGACCTCCTTCTGGGGAGTCATGCGACGCCGCTTATTGCTGATCACGTATTCCAAGATTTCGAGTTCTTCCAGGCCGTACCCGATGAATAGGCAGGTATACCGCTCAAAGAGCTCGTCGAGCAGCGTCAGGACACGATTTTCCTCCTCGCCGTCGCGCCTGTCGTTGGCGTAATGCCTCACGTAGTGCTCTGTAGTCAGGATCATGCTTTCCCTGACGTCCACAGAGCCATGGAGGTGTAGCACCATATTGGGCTTGTCAAACACCGAGATCTTGAAGTCGCTTGGCGACACATACATGGTGCGCTTCTGCGGCTTTAGCTCGACAGCCTGTTCTCCAGGGCCGGGCTCCTGTGTACCAGTGGTCGGAAGCAGGATGGGCGTATCCAGCCACCAGTCATAGTTCGTGGTGACGAAGCGCCGGGAGAAGGTGGACAAGCCACCGTAGAGCCGGCGACCCTTTCTATGGCTGCAGTCCCCGGTCGGGTGGAGCAGCTTCAGGAAGTCTATCGGCCTCCCGCCGCCTGGCACCACCTGCTTTTCCCGCTCAAGGGCCATCGACAGCTTGATGCGTGGCGATAGGTGCTGCATTTGCGCGTAAGTCGCGTGATCCATGCTGCCCTGTTCGACGAAGGATGACAGCGCTCCATTGGCGAACTCCGCCCAACTTGGTCCGCCAGCGAGCCTGGAGACCCCGGCGCCGATGAACGGGATGACCATGCCACGGCCTGCCTCTCTGCGAAGCGGCTGGGGTATCACCGGAATTGGCAGAATGTCATCTTCCACTCAAGCCCTTTTACCCTGAAGCAACCGGCGCCAGCCATTCCTTCCCCTTGTAAGGTGCGAGAAGGCTCTCCAGCTTCTCCAAGTTGAAGTACCGGTCGATGGTCTGATAGGACAAGTGAGAACCGTCCGCATATTCCCAATCAAGCTCCTCTATCGCGATCCAACACGGCGAGCACTTCCTGGAGGCTGTCGGCTTAGCTCTCGATCAGCTGCCGCTGCTCACCGGTCACCTTCTTGGCGTCCGCTCGCAATCCTTCGCGGCGCACTTCGAGCATGGGCCTGATCACACCCATGTCTTCGTTGTCAATCTGCCTAGCGATGTTCATGTCGAGCAGGCTTCTTAAGTAATGATCTTCGCAATCGCAGAAGCCTTAGAGTCCCCGTTAAACATTACATTGACACGGTTTACCATTCCCGACACCCAGCAAGGCCATCGTTGCCGATGGGGCATGCAAGCTTATGGGCTAAAAAGTGCAAGCTTATGGACTAAAAGTGCAAGCTTATGCGCTGGCGGACATCGGTATTTGCAAGTTATGGGGTATGAATTTGCACGATATGGGGTCTGTTTTGCACGATATGGTGTAAACCCACAGTCGCCGCTAATATTTTTGGCGTTAAAGTGTTGTTAGCCGCACTTTGAGTCGCCGCAGTTAAGACACGTCATACACCCATCCATCATCACCACAGCGGCGGTGCTGCACTTGGCGCAGAGCTGGGCGCCGGCGGGGAATTTGGATTCGGCGAAGGCGTCGGTCTGCCGGGTGGCGGCTTCGAATTCCGCGCGCTTTTCGGCGATGAGTTTTTTCTGGTGCTCGTCCGGCTCGTCCTTATGCATGAGGCCGATGGCGATCAGGTGCTTCTCGATGACTTCGCCGATTTCGGCGATGAGCGAGGGCATGAAGTGGCCGCCCGGCTTCCAGTAGCCGCCGCGCGGATCGAA
>JAGWRJ010000458.1 GCA_028869725.1 Alphaproteobacteria bacterium
GGCGGTAGACTGCCGCTAGACATTTTCATGTCGTGTTATTTTGCGGGCGCGCTGCCGCCCAGCGGAGCTGCGCCCTATGAAGAAGATCCCGGTCCTCGAGACGATCGGCTTTGCCTATAATTTCACATTCGGACACCTGGGAGCCATTATTGGTCTTTCCTGGCTGCCTTTGGTGCTTTGGGCAATCGGCGACTACTTCGTGAGCGCCCTTTACTACAGCGCCGTACCCGCAGCCTTCAGCGCCGGCAATCCCTTCGCGCTGGGGCAGGCCGGTCTTGTGATGCTGGGTTGGCGGATCATCAGCCTGCTGATCTGGTCGATCGTGTATGTGGCAGTCGTGCGCCAGGCGCTGGGGCTGCGTCAGGGGCCGGCACGGATCCATTTTGCCTTCGGGTTCTCGGAATTACGTGTATTTGCCTCGCTGCTGGCACTGGTTGCGGTCGCGTTGCTCTTCGTCCTTGGTCTGTTTGAAGGAACCCAGTTTCTGATGGGTATTCTGCCGGGGATTGCGGCGATGAAAGCCGTAGTTGGGGCCGCGCGGGTGCTGGGCACCATTGCTCTCATCTATGCGCTGATACGCCTCAGCTTTCTCATCATTCCTGTCGCCGTGGTCGAGAACCGGCTGGGGTTGGCCCGCTCCTGGGAGCTGTGCGAGGGCAATGTCGGGCGGATTGTGATCATCGGTATCGCGGTTCTGGGACCTGCGGCGCTTGTTGCCGGGTTTGCCGAAGCCGCCGTATTGGGGCCAAGCTATTTTCTGGCGGCAGCCCATGTGGGCAACCAGCTGGCAGTGGGCAGCCAGCAGCTTCTCGCCCTGCGCGCCAACCTGCCGCTTCTGACCGGTGTCTATCTGGTGCTGGCGCCATTTCTGATTGGTCTTCAGATCGCGCCCGCGGCCTTTGCTTATCGCAAGCTCGCGGTGGCGTCTGCCTCGCGCACATAGGTTTTGAGCAGGGCCCGGCCGGCGTGCCCGCGGGACGGATTTTTGCAGCACCTCAGGATCGTGCAGCTGTGCGACGGGTGAGCGTCTTTTTCGCCGGCTTGGCGGAGGCACTCGCCGCACGTGGCGAGGTGCGTGGTTTGAGCAGCGGGCGCAGATACTGGCCGGTGTAGGACGCGGCCGTGCCTGCGACCTCTTCCGGTGTGCCACTGGCGACAAGCTGACCGCCGCCGTCGCCGCCTTCAGGACCTAGATCGATAATCCAGTCGGCGGTCTTGATGACTTCAAGATTGTGCTCGATGACCACCACGGTGTTGCCGTTTTCCACGAGTTCATGGAGCACTTCGAGCAGCTTGCGCACGTCGTGAAAGTGCAGTCCGGTCGTTGGTTCATCAAGTATGTAAAGCGTGCGTCCGGTGGCCCGACGTGACAACTCCTTGGACAGTTTGACACGCTGGGCCTCGCCGCCGGACAGCGTTGTCGCCTGCTGTCCGATCTTGATGTAGCCGAGCCCGACGCGGCTCAGCGTATCGAGTTTTTCGCGGATGGAGGGAACCGCCTGGAACAATTCGGCCCCGGCTTCGACGGTCATTTCGAGCACGTCGGCAATCGAATAGCCGCGGAATTTCACTTCAAGCGTTTCGCGATTGTAGCGTTTGCCTTTGCAGACATCGCACTGGACATACACATCAGGCAGAAAGTGCATCTCGATCTTGATGACGCCATCGCCCTGACAGGCTTCGCAGCGGCCGCCCTTGACGTTGAAGGAAAAGCGGCCTGGCTGGTAGCCGCGGGCTTTGGCCTCCGGCAGTTCGGCAAACCAGTCACGGATCGGCGTGAAGGCGCCGGTGTAGGTCGCCGGATTGGAGCGGGGTGTGCGGCCGATCGGGGACTGATCGATGTCGATGACCTTGTCGAGATATTCGAGACCTTCAATGCGGTCATATGGAGCCGGGGTCTCGCGGGCGCCGTTGAGTTTGCGGGCGGCCGCCTTGTACAGCGTCTCGATGGTCAGGGTCGATTTGCCGCCACCGGACACGCCGGTAATGCAGGTAAAGGTACCCAGTGGCACCTGGGCGGTGATATTGCGTAAATTATTACCGCGCGCACCGCTGATCTTGAGCCAGCGATTGTAGGTTGCTGCGCGCCGGCGCTGGGGCAGCGGGATTTCTTCAGCGCCGGCCAGATATTGGCCGGTCAACGAATTGGGGTTGGCGATGATGTCGGCGGGGGTTCCTTCGGCGATGATATGGCCGCCATGGATGCCGGCGCCGGGGCCCATGTCGATGACGTGGTCGGCAGTACGAATGGCTTCCTCGTCGTGCTCGACGACGACCACTGAATTGCCAAGGTCGCGCAGCCCCTTCAAGGATTCGAGGAGCTTTTCGTTGTCCCGCTGATGCAATCCGATCGACGGTTCGTCTAGAACATAAAGTACTCCAGTAAGACCTGAGCCGATCTGTGATGCGAGCCGGATGCGCTGGCTCTCGCCGCCGGAAAGTGTCCCGGACGCGCGTGCGAGCGTGAGATATTCAAGACCGACATTGTTGAGAAACCGCAGACGTTCGCGAATTTCCTTCAGGATGCGTGCAGCAATTTCATTCTGCTGGGCATTGAGGTGCTGATCGAGGTGGGCAAACCAGTGGTCGGCATTGCGGATCGACTGCTCACACACCTGGCCGATGTGAAGACCTGCGATTTTGACGGCAAGTGCTTCCGGCTTGAGTCGGTAACCGCTGCAGGCCTCGCACGGGCTTGTGTCCTGGTATTTTTCAAGTTCTTCGCGAATCCAGGCTGAATCTGTCTCCTTGAAGCGGCGCTGCATGTTGGGGATCACCCCTTCGAAGCGCTTCTTGGTGTCGTAGCGCCGCAGGCCGTCATCATAGGTGAATTTGATTTCCTCGTCGCCCGAACCAAACAGGATGACATCACGCACCTTTTTGGGCAGGTCTTCAAAAGGCGCTGTAAGGGAAAACTTGTAATGCCGCGCCAGAGCCTCCAGCGTCTGCAGATAATAGGGGGAACTGGATTTCGACCACGGCGCGATGGCACCCTTCCGCAAGGGTAGGCTGTGATCGGGGACTACGAGCTCAGGATCGAAATAAAGCTGGGTTCCCAGTCCGTCGCAGGTTGGGCAGGCGCCATGCGGGTTGTTGAAGGAAAACAGGCGCGGCTCGATCTCGGGAATGGTAAACCCTGACACCGGACAGGCGAACTTGGCCGACATCAGTAGCCGCTCCGGTTCGCCACTTGAGGTTTTCTTGTCGGCAAATTCGGCGATGACAAGACCATCGGTAAGGCCGAGCGCGGTCTCGATGGAATCAGGCAGGCGGTTGCCGATGTCGGGTTTGACCACGATGCGATCGACCACGACCTCAATGTCATGTTTGAGCTTCTTGTCGAGGGCGGGCACCTCTGCCAGCTCGTAGAATTTGCCGTCTACCTTGACGCGTTGAAAGCCCTTCTTCAGGAGTTCGCCGAACTCCTTGCGGTATTCTCCCTTTCGGCCCCGCACCATCGGCGCCAAAAGATAAAGGCGGGTTCCTTCCGGCAGCGCGAGAATGCGGTCAGCCATCTGGCTTACAGTCTGGCTTTCGATCGGAAGTCCGGTGGCAGGAGAATAGGGAATGCCCACCCGCGCGAACAA
>JAGWRJ010000459.1 GCA_028869725.1 Alphaproteobacteria bacterium
CCCCGAACCGATCCACTTGTTGCCGCCTTCATGGCGCGACTTCTGCTCTTCAAGGCGCTCTTTCAGCGTCTGCATCAGCTTGTCCCAGCCGCCCAACGCCTCGATCTGCTTCTTTTCCTCCTCGGTGAGGAATTTCTCGGTCAGCGCCTTCAGCCATTCTTCCGGAATCTGGGCGATCTCGCTGGCATCGAGATTTTCAAGGCCCTTGAAGACATGTCCGAACACCCGATCAAATTTGTCGAGGTTGCGTTCGTCCTTGACGAGCGCCGCGCGTGACAGAACGTAGAACTCGTCGACCTTAAGATCGATTACCCCGCGCTCGAGCGCTTCCATCAGCGCCAGATATTCCTTGAGTGTCACTGGCACCCGGGCGGAACGCAATTCTTCGAAAAACTGAAAGAACATGGAAGGCGACCCTCATGGCAGTGCGCGTAGCGCCAAGCCTAGCTCCGATCCCGGTCGTGCGCCAATCCGCCGACCCACCTCATTTTGTGGCCATCTGCGCGACTGCTGGAGAACGCGTGCGAAGTGCAGCGAGCGCAGGACCATAGGCCCAGTTGAGAAACAGGTTCCTGGTAGCGTCATCCCTCGGTGCAGCGTATTCGCTGATCACCTGCACCACCCAACCCCTGACCGGCGCGCTGGAATAGCGGACACGGTAGTGCAGCGTCTCCAGGCGGGAGGTCTCATAAGTTCGACTGTACACTGCAGGTGTCGTACCCTTGCCGGCAACGGTTGCGGTCGCTTGTGCCACGACCTTGGCACCGCTGCCGGTCTGCAGGGCAAACTGGCTGGCCAGCGACGCGGGTCCGTCAAACCTGCCGTCAAGCGGCAGGATACGTACCGTCCCGTAGATTCCATCAAGGGCGTAATAGCTGCAGAACACGGCCTGTTCGTTGGGGCCGCTCTGGCCTACAGCATCGCGGATGTAAGGACCGATCCGCTCGGGGCAAACAAAGCCCGATGCCAGCGCGATACGTCCGTCATGGTCGCCGTTGCGGAACGCGCCAAGTATGACCGGCGCGTCATGGGCCAAGGCAGCGGCACCAGTGAGCAGCCCCAGTGCCACGCCCGCAATCAGACGTCCAGCCATTACGACCGGCTCTCACGCCGGGCAAGGAACGCCAGGCGTTCGAACAGGTGCACATCCTGCTCGTTTTTGAGCAGAGCGCCGTGCAGCGGGGGGATCAGACGCGTCGGATCTTTTTCCTTCAGGGCTTCCGGAGGTACGTCCTCGTTCAGCAGCAGCTTGAGCCAGTCCAGCAGCTCGCTGGTCGACGGCTTCTTCTTGAGACCAGGTACGTCGCGAATCTGATAGAATACGTTAAGTGCCTCAGATACCAGCTTCTGCTTGATATCGGGATAATGCACGTCGACGATGCGCTGCATCGTCTCGCGATCCGGAAACTTGATGTAGTGGAAAAAGCAGCGACGCAGAAAAGCGTCGGGCAGCTCCTTCTCGTTGTTGGAGGTGATGAGAATGATCGGCCGCTGCCGCGCCTTGATGGTCTCACCCGTCTCGTAGACGAAAAACTCCATGCGATCCAATTCAAGCAGAAGGTCATTGGGAAACTCGATGTCCGCCTTGTCGATCTCGTCGATGAGCAGAACCGGACGGGCCTTGGCTTCAAACGCCTCCCAAAGCTTGCCCTGCTTGATATAGTTTTTGACCTCCTTGACCCGCGGATCGCCAAGCTGGGAATCGCGAAGTCGGGTCACGGCGTCATACTCATAGAGGCCCTGCTGGGCCTTGGTGGTGGATTTGACGTGCCAGGTAATGAGCGGCGCGGACAGCGCGTCGGCGACCTCGTAGGCAAGTTGGGTCTTGCCGGTTCCCGGTTCGCCCTTGATCAGAAGCGGCCGTTCCAGCGTGATCGCCGCATTGACGGCAATCCGTAAGTCGTCCGTCGCAACATATTTATCCGTACCTTGAAATCGCTGCGCGCTCATACCGTGATCCTTTGAAATAGCGGTATGGCGAGCCTAGGTGCCCAAGCCCAAGCGCGCAAGGCCACCCGATGCGCGAAGCCGCAGGCGCTGCCGAATTTCATCGGGCGCGTATCCTTGACGGCGCAAGTCCCGCAGCGTTGCAGCATGATCCCGCTTGGAGAACTTGCGTCCCTCGGGGTCCAGAACAAGGTCATGGTGGGAATAGGCGGGTACGGGCAGATCCAGAAGGGCCTGCAGCAGGCGCTGAACATGTGCCGACGCAAAAAGGTCGCAAGCGCGTGTGACGAGGCTGACGCTTTGGGCCGCATCATCCACGACTACCGCCAGGTGATAGGAGGCAGCGCGATCTCGGCTTGCCAGAACGATGTCACCGAGGCGCGCCGGTTCTGCTGTGATGCGGCCGTGCTCGCCAAGGGGACCTCGCCCGTGCTCGTCAAATTCGAGCGTGCCCATCCGTGCGACAGCCTGTTGCACGTCAAGGCGCAGGGCGTAGGGCTCGCGGCCCATCCGCGCCGTAGTCTGTGCCCGGGGCAGGCTGCGACAGGTACCGGGATAAAGCGGGCCGTCCGGACCATGGGGTGCGGACAGGCTTTGGGCAACCTCGCGGGCAATGTCCTTGCGTGAGCAGAAACAGGGATAGACGAGGCCAAGTTCGTCCAGCCGGCGGATGGCTGCGTGATAGGTAGCAAGACGCTCGGACTGGCGCCAAACCGGCCCGTCCCAGTCAAGGCCCAGCCAGCGCAGATCGTCACAAATGGCCGCGTCGAACTGCGCCCGGCAGCGCGTGGCATCGATGTCCTCTATGCGCAGCAGAAAGCGCCCGTTCTGGGCACGCGCCACATCGTGGGCAAAGAGCGCCGCATAGGCCGAACCAAGATGCAGATACCCGGTCGGAGACGGAGCAAAGCGTGTCACAAGCATGAGGCGATCCTAGAGGCTCGCCCCATGTGCGTCACCTGTCGCAGCCTTCGACGCGTCAGCACCCTCAGGAGAAGGCGGCGGTTAGGCGCACCTTTTCAGCAACTGCCGCCCCACAGCATCTTCCTGCACCCGGCGGGTGGCAAGAAAACCAAGCCCGCCCCTTGGGCAACTCTGCGGGCGAATTAAGCCGGTGCCGGTGTCGCAGCATCGTCATCGCGAATCGGCTAAACTGCGTGTGGGTTGGCTTTATGCCGGCTTGTGCGTAAGGTTCCGCCTGTCAGCGAAGGAGGTCGCGTCTTCAACAGGAGCGTCGTGTGCTAGCAAGCGAGCGGATGCCGGATAATTGTCCGGCGCTGGTGCTTAACGCGGATCATCGCCCTCTCAGCTATTTTCCGCTGTCGCTGTGGTCGTGGCAGGACACGATCAAGGCGGTGTTCCTCGACCGGGTCAATATTCTGGCCGAGTATGAGCGCGCCGTGCACTCGCCCAGCTTCACGATGAAGCTGCCTTCCGTTGTATCGCTCAAGACCTACGTCAAGCCTGCGCGCCATCCAGCCTTCACACGCTTCAACGTGTTTTTGCGCGACCGCTTTCAATGTCAGTATTGTGGCGACCGCGAAGATCTGACCTTTGATCACGTCGTGCCGCGCAGCCTTGGCGGACGTACCACATGGGAAAACGTCGTCACCGCCTGTGCGCCCTGTAACCTGAAAAAGGGGGGGCGCACACCGCGACAGGCCGAGATGATGCCGCGCAGTTGGCCGCACAAGCCCAACGTCAACGAACTGCGCAATAATGGTCGGCGCTTTCCGCCCAATTTCCTCCACGAGAGCTGGGTCGATTACCTTTACTGGGACAGCGAGCTCGAACCCTGAGCACCGCGTTCCTCGCCGGCACCACGCGCAGTACGCCACATAGCCTGAAGTGACGGCGCACCCTTGGGTGCGATATCGCCCCGGTCGACGAAACCGGCGCGCAGATAGAGTTGCGTGTTCCTGGGGTTGGAATTTTCCAAATATGCCGCCCCCCCAGCTGCGTCTACGCCCTTGAGCGTTGCCTCAAGCAAGGTTGTGCCAAGCCCAACGCCCTGTAGGCGGGGCGCCACGGCTAGAAACGCAAGATAATAATGCGGCTGCTGCGGGTGATGGGCGCGCATCGCCCGCGCTACCGCCCGACCGCGTGCCAGACGCGCCGGGCCACAGAGCCGGCCGAACATCGACAGCAGCCGCAGCTGCGCCATGAACCCGCCCCGGCCCGCTGGCCGGCCGGGGGGCAGCCAGACCGCACAGGCTACAGCCGGATCGCTCAGCCACACTTCCGCCAGGGGGATCGCCATCTCACGCAGCAGATTGTCAAAGAAGTGCTCGAGCGCGGCCTCTCGGCGCATGCCGGTTCTCGCAATGAAATCCATGACTGGATCGGTCCGGAACGCCGCAGCCAGGAGCCGCGCCAGATGTGGTGCGTCCTGAGCACCGGCACGGCGCGGCGCCCGCGCCGCATGCAGCAATTGCTGGCGTTGGGCCGGATTCACAGCCGCTCGGAAAGCGCAATCGCAACGCGGCATCCCGCAGCGATAACAGCGCGCAGGGCGCCATAAAACGGCGCGCCTTCGGCACCCTGAGCGAGGGCCTCGGCGCGGTGGGACAACTCGTCGGCCCGAAACTGGGCAATGACCTCACGGACCTCGCCTTGTTCGAGACGATCGAGCTGGCGGCCATAATGACCATCAATGACCTCTTCGACCACCGCGGTGCAGGCCATGGCCGCCCGGGTCCCCAGAAGCGCGGTTCCCGCGCCCAAGGCATAGCCAGCAGCCCACCACAGAGGCTGCAGCAGGGTGGGCCGCACTCCCTGGCGGGCCAGAAGGCCATCGAACCGGGCCAGATGTCCCTTCTCCCCGTCCGCCATTTTGCGGATCGCGGCCAGAGGCCTTCTGGCGCCAGGGCGACGGGCCAGAACATCGATCTGGCCCTGATAGATGCGCACGGCGCCATATTCGCCGGCATGATCGACCCGCAGAATGGACTGAAGATCGGCGCCAGCAGCCATGCCCGGAGCAGCCGGTCGAGGTTTGCGTGCCATCA
>JAGWRJ010000460.1 GCA_028869725.1 Alphaproteobacteria bacterium
CGCACTGAATCATGGCGTCGCCATTGCCGGTGTCCTTGACTCTGACCTTGTAATGGGCATTGATCGCTTTGGTATTTTTGTTGCGGATCTCGTGCTCGCGGTCGTGTTTCGGGTGCGAGCTGAGCTGGATCTCATCGGCCCTGTCGTCGACGAAGTTGACCGAAGCAATCCTGTAACGCGGGTCGGCGATGAGCGTGACCGTGATTTTCGCATTGCCTTCGCCGATCGTGTGGGTCACGCCACCGGCGCCATCATCGCCACCGATGTACTTGTAGCAATAGTTTCTCCCGTTGACGACCCCGACGTCGATGAATCCGTCACCGGGTTCGGCCCGGACGTAACGAATGTCGAGGGAAACGTTCTTGTCTGGCATGGTCTTGCTCCCGCTGGTGATGGCCACTCCGGCCGGGTCGGCGGGCAATCCCGTCGGTCCTGTCGTCGCAACGCCGATGGTTGACGATGTGACGGATTTGCAATTTCATCGTGCGTTGGATCCGTGCATTCGCCGTGAACGGCTGGTGTCAGCGAGAGCGCTGGTGGCATCGGGCCATGGATACAGCGGCACGTAGCCGGCGGCTGTGAGTCTCTGCAAGTATGGCGCGGCCTCGGAAGCACGGCCGAGCCGTTGAAGCACACGTACCAGGAGGTCGAGGCGATCGAAAGGAATTTCCGGCTGCGAAGTGGGCACCAGCAATTCAAGTGCTTTGGTCAAGGCATCTCCAGCGTCGCGGGCTCGCAGCTTTCGTTGCGCGATTGCGCCTTGCAGCAGGAGGGCCCTCGCATAGTCCAAACGCGTATCCTCGTCGCTCCGATCGTTCCAGACAGATTCGAGCAGCGCCAGCGAGCTTGCAATTTCCTGCGAGGCCCTGGCGGGATTGCCGTGCGAAAGCGCCAGGCGTGCGAGTTGGTCATGCGTGTTGGCGAGCACACGCATGACGAACAGGTTCTTGGGATCCTTGGCATGAGCCACGGCCAGCAGCGACATCGACACTTCTGCCTCATGGGTAGACTTATCCGGTTGATTCGCGACAGTCAGCTCCGATTCCTTCAAATGACAAGCTGCAAGTGTGGCGCGCCAGTCGTTGTTTTCAGGGTCGCGGGCGTACAGGGCCGCGGCGAGCGCGGTGGCGGAGGCCGCGCTGACACGGGCTTGCTCCAATTCGCCGCGCTGCTCCTGCACATCTTCCAGCCAAGCCAGCGCATCAACGCTTTTGTCTTTCCAGGTTACATTGGCGGGCTCCGCAGCCATGTTCTGCTGCAGATCGCGGACCTGTTCTTCGAAATATCTTTCGGCGACGTCGAGGCGCCCTTGCTCAAGCGCAAGGCTGCCCAGCCAGGAGACCACGTTGCCGGCCTCGAAGCGGAGTTCCGTATCCTTCGGCCGTTGTTTGAGCCAGGCATGGTACATCGCGAGTTGCTGTTGCATGCCGCGCTCGGCCCCGGCCGTGCGCCCCAGCTTCTTGTCCATGACCGATACGGCTTGCAGCCCGTAGGCCACTTCCTTCTGCCAGTCGAAGTCATGGGGATTCATCGCGGCTAGCTTCACCGCGCTGGCGTAGTATTTCCGGAACATGGCTTCCGCGGAGGCGTTGTTGCCCGCCTGCATGGCCGCGAAGCCGACCCAGTATTC
>JAGWRJ010000461.1 GCA_028869725.1 Alphaproteobacteria bacterium
CGGGGCGAAATGCCACCTACCGATATTTTGCAACGGCGCGGATGGTACGAAATGGCCGATGTGTCACCTATGACATTCCTACTGCATCGGCTACAACACGTCGAATTAAGCGCAGAGCGACTCGTGATACACGCCACCAAGGCGGTTGGCTAACAATTTGGGGATTTAACTCATGGAATATGCCTGGTCCTCAGCTTGGCCCAATACTCAAGCCGCTTGACGACCTCGCGCTCAAAGCCAGCTTCCTTGGGCTGATAATAGACCTCACGCTTCATTCCGTCGGGGAAATAATTCTGCCCCGAAAATCCCTCCTGCGTGTCGTGGTCATACTCGTAGCCACTGCCGTAGCCGAGTTTTTTCATCAGCGCAGTTGGCGCATTGAGAATATGAGCAGGTGGCATCAACGAGCCATACTGCCTTGCTGACCGACCAGCGGCGCCAGCAGCCTTGTACACCGCATTCGATTTTGGCGCGGTTGCAAGATAAAGTACGCATTGCGCGAGGGCCAACTCGCCTTCCGGACTGCCCAAAAACTCGTAAACATCCTTCGCAGCGAGCGCCTGAATCACGGCCTGCGGATCGGCCAAACCAATGTCTTCGATGCTGGCGCGGACCATACGGCGGATGATATAGAGCGGCTGCTCTCCTGCTGCGAGCATGCGGGCCAACCAGTAGAGCGCCGCATCCGGATCCGAACCGCGAATGGACTTGTGAAGCGCCGATATCAGATTGTAATGCTCTTCACGGCCCTTGTCGTATAATGGCGCCCTACGCTGTACCGTTTCGATCAGTGCTGCCGTATCCAGTGGCTTGTGTGACTTTAAGCCAGATATTTCTTCGGCCAGGTTGAGCAGATAGCGGCCGTCACCGTCGGCCATTGCACGTAAGGCTGCGCGTGCATCCTCTGTCAGGGCCAGTTCGGTGCCGTAATGGTCCTCTGCGCGTTGCAGAAGGTTTTCCAGCGCGGCATCGTCCAGCCTACGCAAGACCAATACCTGGCAGCGGGACAGTAATGCACCATTGAGCTCAAATGAGGGGTTCTCCGTTGTCGCCCCGACCAATACCACAGTTCCATCTTCAACCACCGGCAGAAAGGAGTCCTGCTGGCTGCGATTGAAGCGATGAATTTCATCAACGAAGAGCAGCGTCCCCTGCCCAATATGCCGACGCTGGCGCGCCGCTTCGAAGGCCTTCTTCAGATCGGCGACTCCAGAAAAGATCGCCGACAGCTGATCGAAATGGAGTTTGAATGCGCTCGACAAAAGCCGGGCAATGGTTGTCTTTCCGGTACCCGGCGGACCCCACAGAATAATAGAGTGGGGTATCCCCCGCGCCACCATACGTCCCAATGGGCCATCTTGACCTAGTAGATGGTCTTGACCGACCACCTCGGACAGGGACTTGGGGCGCAGCCTGTCCGCAAGAGGGCGCGGCGCTCCGGCATCCAGCCCACCCGCTTCAAAAAGATCGCTCATTACGACAACTTAAACCTCCACGCGCCAAATGAGGAGCGAACACCGGCAGGCGCGCGGCCTGCCTATTTGCCACCGCCGTGTTTGCGGGCGCGCCCGCCCGACACGCCGTGAAGCCGCCTCCCGCCAAGCCACAAGCGCATGGTAGCAGCTGCCGCGATTGCAACAGCTCCCACCAAAGGCCTATCCCTACCTGCGCACTGCCAATGACAGCTGCTGTCCATTTCGGTTGACCACGATCTCCCAGCCGCCCTGCCGCTCTCCAGCGAGAAGAGCCTGGCGCAGTTGACCAACATTGCGGATCGCCTGCCCATTAATACTTTGAATGATGTCGCCCGTTTCAAAGCCCTGATTCGCTGCAAGACCTTGTCCAGGCGATGCAACCACAACGCCACGGAGCATCGGGTCGAGTTGTAACTGAGTTGCAACAGCTGGTGATAAGTTTTCCACATGGGCTCCGGTGAGAGGATTCTGCCCTCCGATCACGACCTTATCAGGCGGCGGGTTTTGGGGTGGCAGATCAAGCCGTACGGAAACGGCATGTACGTGGCCGTTGGTTACCGCGCGCACACTCGCGATCTCACCCGGCTTATGCGTAGCGACACGGTAATTGAGCGCATCCATGCTGTTCACGTCAGCGCCATCAATCGCCAGAACCACATCGCCGCGCTTGAGCCCGGCCTTTGCCGCCGGCCCACCAGGATAGACCTGATTGAGCACAACGCCTTCCGGCAGTTTGAGGCCAAGTGCAGAGGCGAGTTTGGGTGTCACACTCTGACCTGCGGCACCGAACCACGGAAGCTGAACTCCACCGCCAAGCGCACCATCCACAACCCGACGAGCCAGATTTGCCGGTATTGCAAAGCCGATACCGATGTTTCCACCTGACCGCGAATAGATAGCAGTATTGATCCCCGCAAGCTTTCCATCGGTTGTTACCAATGCCCCACCGGAATTGCCCGGGTTGATTGCTGCATCTGTCTGAATGAAAAAACGGTACGAGCCGTCCGCGACGTTGGTACGCGCGAGGGCTGAAACTATTCCCTGCGTGACCGTCTGACCAACCCCAAACGGATCGCCAATGGCCAGGACTATGTCACCTACTTGAAGTCGATCGGAGTTCCCGAAGGCAATGGTAGGCAAGCGCTCCCCTCGTGGAACGTTGATCTTGAGGACCGCAAGATCTGTACGCTTGTCTGCCAATAGAACTTTGGCTTTAAACTCCCGTCGATCGGATAAAGCCACGACGATATCCTGTGCCCCCGCAATTACATGGTCATTGGTCAAGATCACGCCGTCGCTGCGCACAATCACGCCTGAGCCCAGAGACTGTTGAACTCGTCGCCGAAATTGAGGCGATAGTCCGAAGAACTGCTGGAAGAGCGGATCCGCAAATAGAGGATTGACTTGCTGGCGCACGACGGAGCGGGCGTAGACGTTTACAACCGCCGGTGCCACTCGCCTGACAACGCCCGCAAAGCTAAGCTGCATTTCTGTGGTGGTCGTGGGCAGTATACGCTTGGCCCAGGCTACACCCGGAGCGATCAGTGCCAGCGCGAGCAGCGTCGGCAAAATGAGGAGTCGTAGTTTCATCCGAACCTCCTGGCGCTGGAACCTCCGGCATTGAGGTGGAGGGCACGCGTCTGACAATAAACTAATTTGACCCCAGTGCTGGCAACACCGTTAAAATTGAGGGACGGAGCAACCTTCTACAGTCACGCACCACGACGTCCTACAAAACCCGTAAGCC
>JAGWRJ010000040.1 GCA_028869725.1 Alphaproteobacteria bacterium
CTGGCTGCTTGCTCGTCATTGCCGCGCTCCTTGTCCAGTTTCTCGCTCCCACGCCGCTGGCGCAGCACACCTTTGCCCTTGTTGCCGCCGCGCTTCCCTTCGTGTTCGTGGGTGGATTTCTGATCGCGGCAATCTGTGGCTACATGGCGGGGCTCATCGGCGCATCCAACAGTCCAATCTCCGGCGTCGGCATTTTGGCGATCGTGGTCTGTGCTGCGCTGTTTCTGGCCATAGCCCATCCATCAGATACCTCGAAGGCCGGCCTTGTGGCTTTTGCCCTCTTTGCCACGGCCATCGTGTTTGCCATCGCTACCATTTCCAACAACAATCTGCAGGATCTCAAGACCGGCCAGCTTGTGGAGGCGACCCCTGCCGCACAGCAGTGGGCACTTGTCGTGGGCGTGATAGCCGGAGCCGCGATCATTCCTCCGGTGCTCAATCTCCTCGCACAGGCCTTTGGCTTTGCTGGCGCTGCCAATCTTCACACCGTGACGACCCAGCCCCTTGCCGCGCCGCAGGCCACGCTAATTGCAGCGCTGGCGCAAGGCGTGATCGAACAGAAACTCAATATCGCGATGATTGGCGTCGGCCTCGCGGTTGGCGCCGTCGTAATTGTCGTAGATGAGATTCTGGGCGTGGCACGTCTGCTGCGCCTGCCGCCACTGGCTGTCGGTATCGGCATTTATCTGCCGATGTCCGCCACCCTGCCGATCGTGGTCGGCGCCGTCGTCGGTCACGTCTACACGCGATGGGCTCGCCGCGGGACGAATGCCGCGCATGCCGAACAGCTGGGTGTCCTTGTCGCTTCCGGCATGATCGTGGGCGAAAGCCTGTTCGGGGTTATCCTTGCGGGCCTGATCGTCGCCTTCTCCTCGCAGGCGCCGCTTGCCCTTGTCAGTGCTCACTTCGCAGCTGCTGGCTGGATCGGCTTTGCCGCCTTTGCCCTGCTGATTGGCGGCCTCTATGGCTGGATGATGAAGCGTTCAATGACCCCGTAGACCCGTCTGTTCCGCGCGCGCGAGCACTGCCTGCGCCTGCTTGAGGTGCGGCATGTCGAGCATCTTGCCCTCCAGGGAAGCCACTCCCTCTCCGTGGGCGAAGGCTGCCACGACACGGCGCGCATGCGCGACCTCGGCTTCAGACGGAGAAAATGCAGCGTTGATCACTTCGACCTGGGCCGGATGGATCGCAAGCATGCCGTCAAAGCCCTCCTGCGCTGCCGCCCGCGCGCTGCGCACAAGCCCGGCGTCGTCGCGAAAATCCGCATGCAGAGTCTCGATAGCCCCCACCCGCACGGCCTTTGCTGCGATCAGCGCGAGGCTGCGTACCACCTGAAACGTCAGCAGGAACTCGCCCGCAGGCCCGCGGTTGGTACGCGCACCAAGTGCGGCGGCAAGATCTTCAGCACCCCAGGTCAGCGCCATCAGCCGCGGTGGCGCCGTCCGCCAGGTGAGTAGATTGAGGACTGCACGAGGCGTTTCCGTCGCAACAGGCAGGAGTTTGATCTGCCCGCGCGGGAGCCCGGCCCGCTCCTCCCGCTCCGCAATCAGACCATCCAGCCGGATGAGGTCCTCAACGGCTTCAACCTTAGGAACCACGAGCGCCGCAGGCCCGGCCGGAACGATGGCATCGAGGTCGCGATCGAGATCGTCACTGTCCGGTGGATTGATCCGCACGTAAAGCTGCATGGGGCCACCACTCTTCAGGCACGCACGGGCGTTTTCGCGTGCGGAGCCACGGTTCTGCGCTGCCACTGAGTCCTCCAGATCAAGGATCAATGCGTCGGCAGGCACGGTCAGTGCCTTGGCGAGTTTCTTGTCGCTATCAGCTGGAACAAAGAGCAGGGAACGGGGAATCACGACGCATTCTCCTGATGGGACTTAAGGGACTGAACATCCTTAAAGAGGTTTGCGCAACATCAGAGCCGAGCGTCGACAGCTCGCCACCAGTTCTGCGCGCTGGTTGAAGGCGCGATGGGCAAAGATGACGATCCCGTTCGCCGGTCGCGACCTGCTCTCCCGCACTTCCAGAACCTCACTCTCCACCCGTAGCGTATCGCCGTGAAAGACCGGTTTGGGAAAACGGACATCGTCCATGCCGAGATTGGCAACCGTGGTGCCCAGTGTCGTCTCACCCACAGAGATGCCGATCATAAGACCCAGTGTGAAGAGCGAATTGACAATACGTGTCCCGAATTCGGTACCTTTGGCATACTCCTCATCGAGATGAAGCTGCGCCGGATTGTGTGTGATCGCGGTGAAAAACACATTATCCGCCTCGGTTACCGTCCGGCGGATGGAATGATGGAAGATCTGCCCCACGACGAACTCTTCAAAGTAAAGCCCGGCCATAAGTTCTCCTCGATGACAGCCTGTATCCGCGTTCGGATACAGAGTTTAGCAAAGACGCGCAGCTGCCCAAAGCGTGCGGGAGATGGTCAGGGGCAGGGCGGATAAAGATGCCAGTTGCCGTCATGATCACGCAGGCGCCAGCGCCCGTCCCCGAGGGGCTCGGCATCTTGCGATAGCAATGAGACCTTGGCGTAGCCGCCGGGCAGATCGAGCACGTATTCGGGCATGCCGATTCCAGTCAGGCGCGCACGCAGGCTGCGCACCAGCTCAATCCCGTCATCGATACCGAGACGAAAATGTCCCGTTCCGGGAGCCAGATCAGGATGGTGGAGATAATAGGGCTTAATGCGGTTAACCAGAAAACTGCGCATCAGTGCTTCGAGCGTGTCAACGGTGTCGTTGACGCC
>JAGWRJ010000462.1 GCA_028869725.1 Alphaproteobacteria bacterium
CAGGGGAGCCGCACCTGTTTCCCAAGGCGCCACAAACAGTCCGTACCGCTGCGCCAACTGCCCTACCCGCACGCTTTCCGTCATTGCGGCGAGAGGCAAGGCGAGCACTGGCCCGGCTATGACGGGCGATAGCCACCACACATACTCAGGAAGAAATTTCCAAACAAAGGCTGCGGCGGCAACACCAAGAATGGTGTGAGGCGTAAAGCGGCTCACCAGCGCTCTCCAGCCAGAACCCCCTTCGTCACGCCGTTGACTTTTCCAGCCTGAGTTTCGTCCCATTAGAATACTCGCAACAAAGCCTGTTTGAGAGAGCATCATGATGGGCGCCAGAAGGACGGAGAACAGATTCTCCAGCAGCACGCTTGCTAGAATCGAGACTGTTCCGCCATGGGCACGACGAAGCCGCCCGTTCCGCAAGACCAACGCGGTAGCCAGCAGCTTTGGCACAAACAGCAAGACAACCATCGCAGCAAACAGGGTAAGCAGCGCCTCCGTATGGGCTACCGGCCACGACAGAACCGGATGAGAACCAATGAAGCTGAACGGCTCAAACGGCCTCTGCTGTAACGCCACTATCGCAGATGCGATCAACAGAAGAAGCCACAGCGGCGAGGCCAGATATGACATGACCCCCATGGCAAGGTGCCAGCGACTGGAGGGACGCAAGCCCTGCGCAAAGAGAAGCTTGATGTGCTGCAGATTACCCTGGCACCACCGTCTATCCCGCTTCAAATGCTCTATCAGGCCGGGTGGTGGTTCTTCATAGCTGCCGTCCAGATGGCTTGCCATATGGACTTCCCATCCCGCACGGCGCAGGAGCGCCGCCTCCACGAAGTCATGGCTCATGATTTCCCCTCCCAATGGTGCACGACCGGGTAGAAGAGGAAGCCCGCAATTTTCTGCAAAGGCATGAACACGAATTATTGCGTTATGCCCCCAATAATTTCCTTCGCCTGCAAATATTGAACTGTATCCGGCTGCATATAGTGGCCCATACACACTCGAGGCAAACTGCTGGATGCGTGCGAAGAGAGACTGCCGGCCAACGAGCTGCGGTGCGCTTTGTATCAAACCTGCCTTCGGATTAAGGTCCATCAGTCTGACCATCTCCACCAGCGTATCTGCAGTCATGAGGCTGTCGGCATCAAGAACCACCATGTAATCATACCGCCCACCCCAGTTCCGGCAGAATTGTGCAAGATTGCCGCTCTTCCGACCTGTGTTTGAAGTACGATGCCTGTAGTAAATGTTGATCCTGTGGCTCCACCGGTCACGCAGTTCAAGGTAGGCATGCTGCTCCGCACTAAGGTGCTCCTGCCCGTTGCTGTCGCTAAGAAGCACCACCTCAAACCGGTCGAGAACATCGCGTGCTGCCAGGCACTCGATCATCGCGGTCAACCCGGCAAACAGACGACCACATTCCTCATTACGAATGGGAAAGAGTAATGCAGTCCTGGCCGCCGTCTCCCGCAGCGTAGGATCGGGGCGCGCTGGCCGGCGCAGTGTTGGCTCCTTGGGGCCTCGCCACAGACTGATCCCGCCGGACATGGACAGCCAAAATGCTGCCGCAATCCAGAGGAACAAAATTGTGACAAGCGAAAAGTACAGCCATTTGCCGTCCGTAAAACCATCCACGCGCAACACGTCGAACAAGCTTGTGCTCGCTGCCGCGGTGGACGCCGTGACCAGTCCGGCGAAGACCCAACGCGACGTCATGAGCCCGCCTCACCGCCAGCGGAGGACAATGTCGATGCCAAGCCTCGCTGCACCGCCAGCCACAGGGTGGTTACGGCACGGGTAGGCGTCCACGCCGAAATGCTCTGTGCAATCATGGGCATAGGCCTGATCTCCGGCATTGCCGTAAAACCTTCCCCAAGCGTCGCATCCTCCTGAGAGATCCTATGAGCAGCTTGGGCGCCCTCGGGATTTAGTCTGATAGCCTGGGATGGCATTTCGTATTGTCCTTCTCAATCACAGATGGTAGTTCGGCGCTTGCTTGAAAATGAATTCCTTGATCATTGCGCCCTTTCTCGAAGACCGCAGAAATGCGGCGACAATCTGGCCGCAACTTGTGTGATCAATGGCAGTGCTGATCCCGATGCCACCTTCGCGTGCAACACAGATGGGATGAGGATTACCGATCCGCAATGAAGGAGAGAACTCTTTGGCTACAGACCGCAGAACATTCCTGACCGGAAGCCTCGCCTCGACGGTCATCGCCACGTTGGGTGTGCGGCCGTCCTTGGCTGCTGCGCCAGTGAGCGGGCCTGAACTGGGCAGACCCGAGCCGTTCAGCTTCGAACGCCTACTGGCACGCGCAAGCCATCTAGCTCACTCAGGATATGACGCACCCACTCCACCTGCGGCCAGCCTGGTCCAGTCTCTTGATTTCGATCTAATCCAACAGATTTCCTACAAACCCGAGGACGCGCTCTGGGCCAAAGGGCCCGGCCACATGCCGGTACGCTTTTTCCCACTTAATCGCTTCGATAATCTTCCCGTAACGATACATGTTCTGGACGGTGGCGTTGCCCGCCAAGTCCTATACCGCCCCGACTACTTTGACTTCGGAAATACCGGCCTTGCTGCCAAGCTCCCGCCCAATATCGGCTTTTCCGGATTCCGAGTGATGGATGGGCCACGTAGTAGTACTGACTGGCTGGCATTTCAGGGAGCAAGCTACTTTCGGAGCGCGGGCGCTGAAAATCAGTATGGGCTCTCGGCTAGAGGAATCGCTGTTGATACAGCTTTGTCGACCAGAGAGGAATTTCCACGCTTCAGTGAGTTCTGGATCAGCGAGCAGGCCACCCAGCCTCGCGTCGTCATTGTTTATGCGCTCCTGGAAGGCCCAAGCCTCACTGGCGCCTACAAGATACGATCCTTCTTTGGCCCACATGGCACAACTATGGACGTTGAGGCGCAGCTCTTCATTCGGCAGGATATTCGTCGACTGGGAATAGCGCCTCTAACCAGCATGTTTTGGTACGGCCGAACCAATTATTGGGAGCGGACGGACTGGCGCCCAGGTGTCCACGACAGCGATGGCCTCTCGCTCTGGACCGGAAAGGGAGAACGGATTTGGCGGCCGCTCAACAATCCATCCTCGCTTCAGGTCAATTCATTTGAAGACGTAAACCCCAGAGGCTTCGGCCTTCTTCAGCGAGACCGTGCATTTTCCGACTATGAGGACGATGGCGCATTTTACAACCGTCGCCCCAGCGTATGGGTAGAACCTCTTGGTCATTGGGGCGCAGGCGCCGTTCAGCTAGTAGAAATTCCCACCAACGATGAAATCCACGATAACATCGTGGCGTATTGGCTGCCGAAGCGTCCTATCAAGGCAGGCAATCACATTAGGCTTGCCTATCGACTGTACTGGCAAAGCCATCAACCGTTCCCACCAAAAAACATCGGCGAAGTCGTTGCCACCCGAATCGGCGAAGGCGGAATTGCGGGACAACCGGCAGAACCAAATGTCCGCAAATTTGTCATAGATTTTTCTGGCGGACCACTGGCGAAAATGAAGAGGCGCTATGACCTGAAGCCCGTTGTTACAGCATCGCGAGGTACACCAACTGGCTTGGCCGTCATCCCCGTGCGCGACACTGGGGTATGGCGGGCATTTTTTGATCTGCCCATTGAAGGACACGCTCCCATAGACCTTCGCTGCTTCATCCCACTCGATAATGGCGCGCTCACGGAAACCTGGCTCTACCAGTACTTCCCGGGTCCGCTTTAATAGGCCCTCATAGCTATGAAACGTCGGCGTTTCTGCCGTTCCCGCCGATCATAAGCAGCGGCGACCATCCAAGGCATTGGTAGTCAGTTCCACAGAAGTCTAGTGGCAGAGAAAGTGTGCTGCTGTCCAACCTAGACTCGTCGCCACTGATGTCGGGCGGAGGCGATGGTACTGTTGCTTACAGCTGCAGATGGGATGATCCTGATTATCAAGCAATAGTCAGCGCGCGTTGGCGCACAGTCCATTAATTCAAGTCTTTTGACAAAATGAGTTTCATGATCAGATTGTCGGAGGCAGGTGTCATTCCCCACCCTATCCCCGTTTCGACGGATATGGGCAGACCAGTATAGTCGATCACCG
>JAGWRJ010000463.1 GCA_028869725.1 Alphaproteobacteria bacterium
CGCTGGCTGATCGTGATGCCGATTTTCCGGCGCCTCGCGCCCCGCGAGCTCGCACCGGCCACGCTCCATGCCGGCGATCCTGCGCGCGACAGCATGGTGGGCCGGCCCGGTCAGCCTGGTGCCGCCAAAGTGCTGTTTCAGCCCGCAGCTCCGCCGCCGGCTCCGGATCTTCACGGCAAATGGGTTCACAGCAAGGCCGTCGCGCAGACGGGTTCCTATGCCATCTGCTACGCTGTCAGCACCGGTCCGGATCCACTCGGTTCTTATTATCGCTATGAATTCCTGCGCCCGCTGTTTCCGGATTATCCACGCCCCGCGATCTGGCCCGACGGCTATTATGTGACGACGAGCACTGGCGATAAGGTCATCCAGAGGCATGTCTGCGTCGTCGAACGAGCAAAAATGCTCGAGGGTAAAAGCGCGCAGGAGCAATGCGTCATTGTCGATGGCGTCAATTTCATGATCAGCGCCGATCTCGACGGCAACAGACTGCCGCCCAAGGGCACGCCCGAAATTGTCATCGCCGCTGGCGGCTCTCAGCTTCATGGTGTCACGCAAGACGACGGCTTATATGTGTGGAAATTCCATGTCGACTGGACGAATCCGAAGCGAACCCGACTGACGGGACCGACGAAACTTAAAGTCATGCCCTATGCCTATCTGTGTGGTGGCCAGCTGACCCAGTGCGTGCCCCAGCCGGGCACCAAGCAACGGATCGATTCGCAAGGTGACAAGATCATGCAGCGCTTCACCTATCGGCGCTTTGAGCATCATCAGTCTCTGATCGCCGTGCAGTCGGTGAACACCGCAAGCGGCGGCGGCATTCGCTGGTATGAATTGCGCCTCAACCGGATGGGTAATCCGTACGTCTATCAGCAGGGCACCTATGCACCCGACGGCGATTATCGCTGGATGCCGAGCGCGGCGATGGATCATTATGGCGATATCGGCATTGGTTATTCGTTCGGTGGTCCGGACGATTTCGTGGGCCAGCGCTTCGTCGGCCGGCTTGCCGGCGATCCGCTGGGCAAGTTAACCTTGGCTGAAAAGGTGCTTGTCTACGGCCAGGCGGCGCAGACCAGTACGCTGCGCTGGGAGGATTATACCCAGACCGCGGTCGATCCCAGTGACGACTGCACCATCTGGTATGTCGGCGATTATCTGCGGCGCGGCGATGCCAACTATTCCAGCCGGATCGGTGCTTTCCGCATGGGGCCGTGTGACCGCAAAGCCGAATAAAGGCGTCGACGCCATTGATGGAACAATACGTCAATAGCCATCGCGCCAGGTGGTGGACGTTGTAGCGGAATCAGAAGCGCCGCTGTGCGGGCAGTAACTGGACAGCTAAAAAAGATTTGCCCCGATCAGTCCTCCATAGACGCCGAGGCCTGCTGTCAGTGCAGAGACAACCATGACCAGAAACGCGTAGCTGCCACGGGGCTTGTGCTCTTGCGGAAGTGCATAGAACGCCAGCAACACCAGAAAGCCCAGCACAACAGGCAACATTAACGCGTTCATGACCTCTACGCCGATGTTCAAGGTCACAAGGTTCGGCACGAGCGCGACCGTCACCGCCCCTCCCACAACAGCGAGGATGTAGACTGTATAAAACCAGGGTGCCTCGGTGGGACGGCATTCGAGAGAGTGTTTGTAGCCTGTCACCTCGCCAAAGCCCCAGGCCGAGGCCAGTGACACGACGATGGCGGCGACGAACGCCGCTCCAAGGGTACCCACGCTAAAAACCATTTGACCGATGGTCTCGCCGAGAAACGGCGTGAGGGCGTGGGTGATGTCCGCAATCGTGGTAAGGCTGGCCTGCGTATTTTCCGTGCTCAAGGTCGCCGCAGTGGCAATGAGGATTGCGGCCATGACGGCCTGCGTGATCAGCGCGCCCAGTGCCGTATCCAGTCTGGCGTGACGGTAATGCTCGGCGCCCAGCTTCTTATCCGCCACTGCGGACTGTTGATAGAAGATCATCCAGGGCATGATCACAGCCCCGATGTTCGCGGCGACGAGATAAAGATACTGCCTGTTGCGAATGGGTAGCTGCAACAGACCTTGTGCCAAGCTGTGACCGCTTGGGTGGGCGTCGTAGGCGACCAAAAAGAATGCAAGTTCGAAAAGGCCAAGCGCGATCGCCACACGTTCGACGCGCCGATAGCTGCCGGTCAGAACGATCGCGATCAACAGGAGCGCGCACACGCTAAGACTTGCCGCGCGCGGAATGCCATAGAATTCGCCGATGCCGGCAACGCCAGAGAATTCGGTCAGCAAGGCGCCCACGGTGGCAATGCCTAGGCCGCTGACCGAGACCCAGGCCCAGAGCGGACCAAAGGTCTCGCGGATAAGTTCGCCGTGACCTTTGCCGGTAAAGATTGCGAGCCTCACGGTCAGTTCCTGGACAATGTAAAGCACTGGAACCAACAGGAACTGCAGAAGAAGAAGGCGGTATCCCCATTGAACGCCGCTCTGCGCGGCGGTGATTACGCTGCCGACGTCGGTGTCTGCGAGCATTACGACGAGCCCCGGCCCGAGCACGGCCAGAAATCCCGCCGAGTGCCTGAGAAAGATGCGCTTGGCCCGCGCCAGCAGTGCGGCTCTTGTGGTTTCGGTACGACGCGCGGGCCGCAGTTTGGTCTCCTGGTCGGTGTCTGGTCCGAATTGGCCCGCGGACTCTTCCTTCAAGCGCTTCGCTCACATTCAGCATGACCCCGGGGTGCTGGCCCGGTAATCTGATATCAATAATCACTCGCAAATACCCTTAGGTGCACCGATATGTCAATGCGACTTAGTTGCATGATTTGATCCTGCCGATGCGTGAAGGAGGAACCAGCTGCCCGGGTCAATGGGGAGCGACCTAAAAGCGCTTCCAATTTGAGCCCGAGATCGGATTTTCCTGATACCTCTGGGAAATTAGTTGGCTGGACGGACCTGAGAGCCATTCAGCCGACCCCGGCGGCGCCCGTACGCCGCCGAACTGATGTCTTCGGACGCAGCGCGGCAACTTCCTCCGCTTTGCGCGCGGTTTTCACGCCGGAGCAAATCCCACCGTTTGCGCGAAGGTCACAAATTGCTCTTTCGGCAGATTCATGAGTTGGTCGAGCTTTGCGTAATCGACGGCACCGCGGAAAACCGTTGCGAGACCAGCTGACGCACAGAAGAGATAAACGTTCTGGCCAATGAATCCGGTGTCGACCGAGGCGTAGAGGCGACGATCTTCTGGTGAAACGTCCGTCATATGCTCGCCATGGGCGACGTAGACGAGGTCAAGACCTGCTGTGCCAACGAAGTCTTGCCGGCCCGTGTCTGCGCGGATGTCTACGCCGAGGTGTGGCACAAGCGAATGCGCTTGGGGATCGTAGAGCCAGACTCCGTTTGCCATGGCAGCGTAAACGTCGATCACCATGATATGCCGCCAGTAGGGTGCCGTGCGGTCGCCGCTCGAACGGTTTATGCCGAATGCGGCCCATAAGAGATCCGACAAGATCTGGGGCGGCAGGGGCCGGTCTGAGTATTCACGCGAGGAGCGGCGTAGCTTGAGCGCGCCCATGAGCGACATGCCGGAGTCCTCGCGCGGCGGCATCAGTTTAATTGACCTTTGCTCCTTCAGAGACGTTTTTGCTGTGTCAGTCCCGGCTTTGTCATGGCGCGGCGTCATGATGTCTCCTCCTCCAAGAATATGGACCGCCACTCATGCGTTCGCTGCCTTGAGGATTGCGCGGCGGACCAGCGTTTCGAACAATGGTAACTTGTAGGCGTTCTTCGCCAGTGGCGTCGCACCCTCAAGCGCGGCCGTAGCGGCCTTGGCCGCCAATGCCGCATCGATGCGCTGGCCGGTCAGAAGATGCTCGGCGGCGCCCGCGCGATGCGGCACCGGCGCCGCGGCGCCGAGCACGATCGCGGCATGTGTGCAGAGTCCTTCCGGCGAGATGTCGAGCGCGACGGCGACATCGGCTAGCGGCCAATCGAAGGAATCCTTCTCGCCCTGCTTCATGTGCGCCATCCGCACGCTTCCCGCGAGAGCTGGGAGGTGAATGGCGGTAAGGATTTCGTGCGGGTGCAGGTCGTTTTCGCGCTGCAGATCGCGCTCGGGCGGGATGAAGAATTCCTCGAGCAGAGGCGTGCGCGACACGCCATTGGCGTTCACCA
>JAGWRJ010000464.1 GCA_028869725.1 Alphaproteobacteria bacterium
GATCGTCCTGGGCGAAAGGCTCGACGACAAGATCGACCGCCTGAGAATGTCCATCAACATCAAAAGCCAAATTATCCCGCTCAGTCCTCTTGCCTGTCTCCAGAGCTTCGCGCAGCGCAGACCCCAGCCCCAGGCGCAATCCCCTGCGCGCCAAGACAAGCAGCTGCCGGCTGGGCAATCCCGCAGCAGCCTCGAGGTACTTTCCGGTGCGCGCCGAGTAGAAAAGTATGTCCCCCTCACGGTTGACGAGAACGTGAGCCGGGGAGAAGTGTTCCATCACCCGTGCTTCGACGGCATTGCGCAAGCCGCTCAGCGACGCGCCGGGCTCTCCTTGGACAAGAGGAACAATTGTCGTTGCGGTGGAAGCGGCTGCTCGCGGAAGCTTTAAAGGCATGACGACGCCGTCACGACGCCGGTACATGCGATTTTTCTTGTCCAACGCGGCGAACAGGTCAGGGTGCTGACTGACATTCTCCGACGTGCCCAGAAATAGTATGCCACTCGGCTTTAGCGCGAAATGAAAAAGGGGCAGAACACGCGCTTGAAATTCAGCACCAAAATATATGAACAGGTTCCGGCACGAGATCAGATCGAGACGGGAGAAAGGCGGGTCCCGCAGCACATTGTGTGGCGAGAACACGCACATCTCCCGAACCTCCTTGCACATCACAAAGCTGGCGTCCTCCGAAGAAAAAAACGTTTCATACGTTCTTTATTGACATTGGCCAGCGCAGGCCGCTGATAACGACCGATACGCGCGATCTGAAGCGCACCTTCATCGATATCTGTCGCAAATATCTGCACGGCAGGAACTGTCCGTAGCCTGGCCATGTGTTCGCGCATGAGAATTGCGATGGAGTATGCCTCCTCACCGGTCGCACATCCCGGAACCCACACCCTTATTGTGCTGTTGGCACCCTTGTCCTTGAACAGCGCGGGAATTACTTCCTCTTCCAAGACTTTGAATGCAGCCGGATCACGGAAAAAGCTTGTGACACCGATCAGAAGATCGCGGAACAGGAGCCGCACTTCATCAGGATCCTTGCGTAGATGCGCGACATACCTCCCGATCGTGTCAACCTGAAGCACCTTCATCCGCCTTTGCACACGGCGCAGGAAGGTGTTGGGCTTGTATCCGCTGAAGTCATGACCAAGATGCGTCAACAGGATGTTCGCGATCGTAGCCAATGCCTTTGCGGTGGCACTACTGGCAGAGATATCCATCTCAGTAGTGGTTACCAACGCGGACTGTTTACGTGCGAATGCGGCCAGACGCGCACCCATCACTTCGACAGGCAGAACGAGATCAACAACGCCTGCTGCGACCGCCGTGTCTGGCATGCTGCTCTGATTGGGGCCAGATCCGTCATGGCCCTGTGCCATGGTGAACCCGCCTGCATCCCGGATCGCGCGAAGGCCGAGTGTGCCGTCGCTTCCACCTCCAGACAGCAGGATACCGACCGCCGCGTCCTGTTGCGCCTCAGCCAATGAAATGAGGAATTTATCGATGGGAAAGCGGTGCAGTTCTGGCGTCAGAGGTGTCAGGCGTAGCTTGCCGCCCTTTACCGTCAAAAGCCGGTCCGGCGGACAGACATAGACGTGGCCAGACTTTAGGGACGCGTTCTGCGTCGCTGAAACGACGGGCATTGCCGTATAGCGGCCAAGGATTTCTGGTAAAGAACTTTTGCGACCGGACGGAAGGTGCGTGACGATCACGAAGGCCATACCCGTATCGATGGGCATGGCACCGAAAAAGCTCTTAAACGCCTCGATACCACCAGCCGACGCTCCGACACCCACAACGGGAATATGGTTCGCCGCGCTCATGCGTGTGATGCCCTCGCGCCCCTCGGGCTTTTCTGCTGTGTTTGAACCTAGGCCCACCAGATGCATGACGCAAC
>JAGWRJ010000465.1 GCA_028869725.1 Alphaproteobacteria bacterium
CGCGGGCGCGCCGGCATTATGGGCAAGTTCAAATGCCTGGGCCAGAACTATCGCGATGAGCAGGGCTTTCTGCTCGCCGGTGGAACATTCCCGTGCGTCGGCCCGCTTTGCTGCGTGGCGCACGGTCAGATCGCTGCGATGCGGCCCGAACAGAGTACGGCCTGCCTGGGCGTCGGCTAGGCGCTGCTGCGCCAGACGCTGCCCAAATCCGTCGGCGCCTGCCGCAGCGATGAGACGGTCGGCCTCGCCCTCCAGTGTGAGACACGCCGAGGGAAAGCTGCCGATATCGCCGCGTTGGGCCAGTGCGCGGTTCAGGCGCGACACGGCATCGGCGCGGGCATGTGCGACCGCAGCACCACTTTCAGCCATCTGCCGTTCCAGTGCCTCCAGCCATGCCGGATCGCGCGGGCCAAATCTGAGCAATCGTGCCCGCTCGCGCATGGCATTTTCATAGCGCGCGGCGCGCCGGGCATGGGCGGGATCAAATCCGACCACGAGCCGGTCCAGAAATTTGCGTCGGCCACTGGCACCTTCGATGAACAGCCGGTCCATCGCCGGGGTCAGCCACATCATCTGCACAATATCACCGAGATCGGCGGACGAGGCGGCGTTGGCCCCGTTCAGGCGCACCTGCCGGCGTTCAGTGCCCTGGGGTGCCGCGATCATTCCGGTTCCTACCTCATAGATTTCCCCACCGCGGCGCACATCGGCTGCGACCGCCCAAAGCGCCGTGCTTGCCGCTGCCGGACCATGTCGGGTGTGCTCGGAAAGCTTTGCGCCGCGCAGCCCGCGTCCGGGCGCAAGCAGAGACAGTGCGTCCAGCACGTTGGTCTTGCCGGCACCGTTGGGCCCGACAAGCACTACACTGTGGCCACATGTGTCGAGCTCGGCGGTCGCATAGGACCGAAAATTCGACACTGCGAGCCGGGTCACGGCAAGGGCCGGAGCCGTCTTCGGCTCCGGCCGGGCCGGTGGCTGGGGGCGGATCTCGGTCAAAACTCACACCCGCATGGGCATGAGGACATAGAGCGTGTGCGGATCTTCAGCATCTTCGATGATGGTGGGTGCGCTCGCATCGGAGAGCAGAAACCGCACCTCCTTGCCCTCGATCTGGTTGGTGATGTCGAGCAGGTAACGCGCATTGAAGCCGATCTCGATCGGCGTGGCACTGTAGGTCGCACCAAGATCTTCCGTGGCCGTACCGCTGTCGGGATTGACCACCGTCAGCGTCACCCGGTCGGCGTCCAGGTTGAGTTTTACTGCGCGGGTTTTGTCAGCAGAGATGGTGGAGACGCGGTCCACGGCGTGCGCGAACTCCTTGGCATCGACGGCAAGAACCTTGTCGTTGCCAGACGGAATGACGCGCTGATAATCGGGGAACGTACCGTCAATGAGCTTAGACGTCAGCTCCACACCATCAGTGGCAAACTGGATCTTGGTATCCGATAGCGCGACATCGATAGCCCCATCGCTATCGTCCAGGAGGCGGCGCAGTTCGGCCACCGTTTTGCGCGGAACGATGACGCCCGGCATGTCGGCGGCTCCGTCGGGCATGTCGAGCTCATAACGGGCGAGGCGGTGACCGTCGGTTGCCGCTGCGCGCATAACGGCCTTGGACCCCTTTGCCACATGAAGAAAAATGCCGTTGAGATAAAAGCGGGTTTCTTCGGTTGAGATGGCAAACCGCGTCTTGTCAATCAGACGCTTGAGTTCGGTTGCTGCCAGACGGAAGCGGTGGGGCTGGGCACCGGCGGCCATCTGCGGGAAATCTTCCTTGGGCAGGCAGGCAAGCTCAAACCGGATGCTGCCCGCCGAAACCGCCAGCCGCCCACCTTCCGAAGTCAAAAGCTCAGCCTGTACCTGCGAGCCTTCGGGCAGTTTGCGTACGATGTCGTAAAGCATGTGGGCCGGCGCGGTGGTCGACCCGTTGCGCAGCACGTCCGCAGGCAGGGACTCGACAATCTCGATGTCGAGATCGGTCGCGGTCAGCTTCAACTGCCCTTTGGCCGCGTCAATCATCACATTCGAGAGAATTGGAATCGTATTGCGCCGTTCGACGACGCTCTGGACGTGGCTTAGGGCCTTGAGGAGGGCGCCGCGTTCGATAGAGATCTTCATGGTCTCGCGTTCATTCCCGTCGCTGAATTCAGGGCTGGTGGGGCAGGGATGCCGCAGGCAGCAGCCCCCGCCGATACCCGAAAAAGGCTCGACATCCGGCGTCGCCGGACTCAATAAAAAACTATAGCAACTGGTGTGTGCGGCGCCTAGTGCAGGATGGCCGCCAAAGCCCCCATAAGCCAGCGGAGCGCCATGCGTTTTTGCGCCCGTACGCTCCGCTGCACCGGCTCGTGCCGGGGCGTTCAGGCCTGCCCGCGCTGGGACAGTACCTGCTTCAGAAAGTCGACTTCCTGCCGGAACACAGAATCCTCGTCGCACAGGGCGGCCACCCGCCGGCAGGCGTGCAGTACCGTCGTGTGGTCGCGGCCGCCAAAGCGCTTACCGATTTCAGGCAGTGAGCGCTGGGTGAGTTCGCGGGCCAGGTACATTGCCACCTGGCGGGGGCGGGCGACCCGGCGGGTACGCTGTGGCGAATGAAAATCGCGCATGTCGAGCTTGTAGAACTCGGCCGTCTTGCGCTGGATGTCCTCAATCGAGGTCTTGTGAAGCTTGCCGGCGCGCTGCTGGCCCAGGGTCTCCTCGACCACGTCGAGCGTCACCGGTTTTTTGGTCAGGTCGGCATAGGTCGCAAGCTTGGTGAACAGCCCGATGAGATCGCGCGGGCTCGCCTGATCAAGGTCGGCAAGGCGCTCCAGAGCCTCGACCGGTAGCATTGCGCTGCCGCGCTGACGGGCAAATTCCTCCGCCTTGGCCTTGAGAATGGCAAGACGGGTGGCGCGTTCGGGCTTGTCCAGACCGATGACGAGCCCGCCCGACAGGCGCGAGCGGACGTCATCGCCGAGGCTGTCAAGCGCGGCCGGTGGCTTGTCAGCAGCGATCACCACCTTGCGTCGCTGGTCGGCGAAGGCGTTCACCGTATGCAGGAACTCGCTGACGGTCGCGGCCGAACGACAGATGTGCTGCAAGTCGTCAATGAGGAGCAGATCGGCCCCACGGAGTTCCTCCTTGAATGACAGCGTATCCTTGCGGTGGAGCGCTCCGAGGAACTGACGCATGAAATCCTCGGCGCCGAGGAACAGGGGGCGCCGGCCCCGCTTCTTCGCCTCCAGTGCGGTGGCATTAAGAAGATGGGTTTTGCCGAAGCCGAAGCCGCCATGAATGTAGAGAAGGCCAAAGTCCGAGGCCTCCCCGTCCGCCAGTGCTTTGGCTGCCCGCCAGGCAAATTCATTGGCCGGGCCCGGCACAAAACTCTCGAAGGTTTGCGCCGGATGAAGCAGGCGGTTGGCAAGCTGGCGGCGGGTAGGGCTGTCGGGCTGACGGGGCTCGTTCAAACCAGGCCCACCGGTGCTGGCCGCATCGGCTTTGCTGGCCCGATCGGCGCCGATGCTCTTGGGCGCCAGTACGATCGAGATCGACGCAGGGTTGCCGCCACAGGACTGGAATGCCCGCTCAATGCGGTCGACATAGCGATTGGCAACCCAGTTGCGGGCGAAGGGCTTGGGAGCGCCGATCTGCAGCTCATCGTTTTCCGACGAGACGAGAACGAGCGCTGCAATCCAGGCATCAAAAAGAGCATCTCCCAGATCGGTCCGCAGTTTTTCGCGCGCGGCAGCCCACAGCGCCGCCCAGTTCGCCTGTCCTGCTGTTTTTATGACTTGTCCCATCATCAGACCCTTTATCCACTAGTACGCGCTACCGTATTCAGTATGCGCGGTCCCCGCCTTTATTGTTCGAATTCTCGCTTTTCTTTTTACAAGATCAGTAATTCTTCTTTCCGGCTAACCAGTCCTCCTGTCTTGACACCCCGATCGGCCTCAACCCTGCTGCCAGGGAAGCCCTGCAGCCTTCCACCCGGTTTTCTGTCCGCGGTGGCGTCCCGCATCGAGTTCACCCTCAAAGCCCCCGAGAATGTTGTAGGCAGGCCCGTAACCGGCCTGCGTCAGCGCAGCTGCAGCGGCGGCCGAGCGGCCTCCCGAGCG
>JAGWRJ010000466.1 GCA_028869725.1 Alphaproteobacteria bacterium
AGGCGGACCGGATCTGAGCGTCAAGGTGCCTGAGGGCAAGACTGCGCGCGCGGCCATGGCTGCCGTCAATCGGGCCCGCTATACCGAAATGACTGGACATGATCACAGCCAGGCGACCGATGCAGAATTGCTGGATGCGTTGGTCTACAATGTGTTTCCGAATTTTGCGCCCTGGGGCGGCTTTATGCCAAATATTGTCTATCGCTGGCGGCCTTGGCCGGATCAGGATTCGACACTGATGGAGGTGCGGATCCTTTCCCGTGTGCCCCCGGGGCAGAAGATACCGCGTGCGGTACCGATGAAGCTTTTGGATGAAAACGAGACCTGGTCCGCTGCGACGGAACTTGGTGCACTTGGTAGCGTCTTTGATCAGGACATGACCAACCTGCCTTATGTTCAGGATGGGCTGAAAGTCTCGAAGACCGGCGAGGTCAATCTGGGGGACTACCAGGAGATTCGTATCCGGCATTTCCATCGCACCCTCGACAAATATCTCGCCCGCTGACCGGTTGATCAAGGAGGGCCAGTATGGCCGCTGTCACGCCCTTGCGCATGCCCAAATGGGGCCTTTCCATGCAAGAAGGTCGTATCGTCTCATGGTGGAAAGCTGAGGGGAGCGAGATAACCGAAGGCGAGGATTTGGTCGACATTGAGACGTCGAAGATCACGAACGTGTACGCGGCACCAGCGTCGGGTATTTTGCGTCGTATCGTGGCGCAGGCCGATGAAACCTTGCCGGTTGGCGCTCTGATCGGGGTCCTTGCCGACGCCGCCACTGACGACGCGCAGATTGACGCCTTTGTGGCTGACTTTCAGGCACGCTTTACGCCTGGGGAGGATGCGGGCGAGGCGGCTGGCGCACTGACGCTTGAGCGGATCGAGGTTGATGGCCGAACTCTGCAGGTCGGCCGCGCTGGCACCGAGAGCGGCGTACCCGTAGTGCTACTGCACGGCTTTTCGGGAGACATGAACAACTGGCTGTTCAATCTCGATGCCCTGGCCGCTGTGGCGCCCGTGGTTGCCTTCGACCTGCCAGGTCACGGTGGCTCTGCCAAGGACGTCGGTGATGGTTCTCTGGGCGCGCTTGCAGCAACGATCGCCCGCGCGCTGGATGTCATGGGAATCGCCCGTGCCCACTTTATCGGACATTCGCTCGGGGCAGCGGTGGCGGCGCGGCTCGTGGCGGATGCGCCAAACCGCGCCGCATCGCTTACCTTGATCTGTCCGGCTCTTCTGCCAGGAACCCGACTGAACGAGGAATTTCTTACCGGCATCGTCGAAGCTCGACGAGCTCGTGACGTCAAACCCTACCTCGAAATGCTGTTCGCTGATCCCGATCTTGTCAGCAAGGACATGATCGAGGACATGATGCGCTTCAAGCGCCTGGACGATGTCGAGGATGCACTGGGCGCGCTGAGAGACCAGCTTGTCAGCGGAAATGATGCGCAGGCGCTTGTGGCGGATCTGCCACGCATTCCCGCAGCTACTGTGATCGCCTCGCGCCAGGATGCCATCGTCGGCACCCCTGACCCGGCATCTCTGCCAGAAGGCTTTGTGGTGCGCTGGATCGAGGGCGCCGGGCATATGCCGCATCTGGAGCGGTCCGCAGACGTCAACGCGATCCTGCTCGAACAGATCGGCTGAGGTGGTTACTTC
>JAGWRJ010000467.1 GCA_028869725.1 Alphaproteobacteria bacterium
AGGCGAGGTCGGGGGAAACCGCGTCCAGGTGGGCGGGGTTGAAGGGGAGGGCGGCCTGGAGACGCTGGAGGGCATAGAGGAGGACGAAGCCCGCGAAGCTGAACACCAGCATGGCGATGGTGTAGGTCACCCAGTTCTGTTCGTCCGCTTCGTCGACCCCTGCGGCGCGGTAGAATGCGCGTTCGAGTGGCCGCAGACAGGGTGACAGCAGCGTGCGCTCTCCGTTGAAGACGCGCGTCATATAACCGCCCAGCGGAGCGGTGATGCCGATGATGATCAGCGAATAAATCGCGATCTGAATCCAACCATTGGCTGTCATAGCGATCGGTCCTTAGAAGCGCTCAGGGCGAATAAGCGCATAGACGAGGTAGACGAGAAGGCCGAGCGTCACCAGCCCGGCAAGCGCGTAGTCGAGGGTCATGGATCGGTCCTCACAGACGTTCGCAGGCGATCGTGTATCCGATCCCCACCAGAAAGAATGCGGTTCCCAGTGCGAGAAAGATCACGTCCAGCATGGTTTCGCTCCAGATTGCGGTGCGGAGGATTGCCGAATCTGCATATAGAATCGAGCCCTCTGCTGCGGTGCAGAAATATAGATTCCATATAGAGGGGCGACCAGTTAAAGGCTACCAATGCCGTTGCTCACTTCACTGATTTGCCGCAACCTTTGCCCCAGTCGCCGCTCGACCCGTGCTGTCGCTTTCGTCGGACGAAAGCGTTGACTACGTCCCCGGTTCGGGAATTCGCAACTCCGCGTTGGCGCGACCGTGCACGATGTGCCGTTGGCTATTTCACAGAGCGTGGCGCATGCCGTCATGAAAGCGCGCGCATCCAGCAAAACGCCCTGCATCCGGCTCCGGTTCGGTTTGGGTGTTACGCTGCGGCCATATCCGCAAAGCCTCATAGAGAGCCGAGACTATTCGAATAGTCAGAGATATGGATGCGACATCGCATTCGGCTGTCACGGCGTGGTGATCAGAATGGCGCAAACGACGGCGCCGACCGCAGCGGCGGGCGCGAGGATCGCTGCGATCTCAAGGATCCAATGGCGGAGCGAGTGCTTCACGTCCGCCTCGAACGCCTCTTCAAGAATCTCGTGACGCGTGGGGACGTGAAAGGCATCATAATGGTGTTCACTGCTAGGATACATTGTCATCTCCATCCGATGCACCGCGAGTCATTCTGGACCGGGCGCCTCTGCGAACTTCAATATGAGATGTTCTGCATATAGGTTCGAGACCGCCCGGCATCGGAAGAAATATAGGCAGCATAGGAAGTGCTCCGCCTCCCGGCGGACGCGCCGGCACCGCGCCGCAAGCCTCCCCTCGCCGCTTCGAATGGCAGGCAGATAGAGCATGAGAGCGGCCGCGACATAGGTCGGTGAGAATGTTTCCACCACAGTCCCGAACAATGCGGCGGCGGCGGAGAAATCAAACAGCGCCGGCCCGCCGAACGGGAGCAGCGGCAGGATCGCAAGTTCCGTCGCTAGGGAACCCGGCGTCGTCCGTGTCGTGATCTGATTGGCGGACAAATTGATCAGATCGCGCGGCGACGAGGAGGAGGACACCGTCGAGCGCGAAAGCGACGCGTCACCATTTCACGAAATCGATATTGGTGGCCTTGGGATTGAGGCGAAGTCGCCGCATTGCTTCTAGGCGGCGTGGACAAAATGATTGACGCCTGAAACGCGGGTTGATTCAAGACTGCGGATTCGAGAGGGCGCAGTTTTGAGTCGCGGTGATCTGACGGAAGCCGAATGGCGTGCATTGAAGATTTTGTTGCCGGTCGAACGCGATGCCGGTGAACGTGGCCGGGGACGGCCACCCGAAGATAATCGCAACATTATCAACGGTATCCTATGGCGGCTGCGGACTGGAGCGCCGTGGCGCGACGTCCAGGAGAAGTACGGCAATTGGAACTCGATCTATCGGCGCTTCCGACGATGGTGCGCCTCGGGCGTCTGGGAAAGCGTGGCTGTCACGCTGGCCGAGATGATGGCGGACAGCGGCCATTACTGCATCGACTCCACCGCGATCCGCGCCCATGTCTCGGCGGCGGGCGGAAAGGGGGGATTCATCAACGAGGTCTTGGCCGCTCGCGGGGCGGGTTCACCAGTAAAGTTCATTGTCTCAG
>JAGWRJ010000041.1 GCA_028869725.1 Alphaproteobacteria bacterium
GTCGCCGTGCATGTAGCACTTCCAATCGCCGAAGGTCGTGCGATAGCAGTCTCCCGTCGCATGGCTTTCATGCCAGACCGTGCAGTTGTGGCCGATATTGTTGAACTGCAGCTCGTTGCCGATCATCACGCCCTTGTTCTGTTTGCTGCACAGATAGCGGTCGAGGCTGCCGCGAATCGCATAGTCCTTGGCATTCGGATCCTGATCCGCACGCGGGATGTAGTAGGTCCCCGTAGGCACCACACCCTTTCCGACCTCAACCTTCACATGTTCCAAAAGCCAGAACTGATCGCCTGTGTCGCCCTGTTCCAAGTCGCAGATCACATATTGCCGCGCGTAGCCCGCAGTAATCGGCCCGGATTTCGGCGCCGCCGTGGAGCTGCAGCTCAAAGGATCGCGCGCGCCATAGGCTGCGCCGGCGCCCTTGATCGGCACCAGCACGTTCTGGACGGTTTCCGCGGCATCCGGGCCGCACGCCGCGACAAGGCCGCTGAGAAACATGGCAAGCGCGATACGCTTAGCGTGCATGCACGCGTCTCCTTCGGAAATCCCGCCCCAGCGGTAATGGGACTTCGCGGCAGTGGCTGTGGACGGGGTGTGAACGGAGCGCGCCTCCGGGCTCGCGCATAAGATGACAGCTAGCGCGGGAAGGCCGGTTGCACCCTTCCATAGGACCTTCCCCCCGCCACGGCGCCGGCCGCGACTGCGACCCTGTTGAAGCCGCGGCGGCCCGGCTCTTCGATGTAGCGATAGGTGAGCGCGGACCCGCCAATGGTGCAGGCGACGCACAGCGCCGCCGCGGCATCCATCGCCCACGGACCGCCGGCGGCAAGCAGATCCGGGTGGGCATGACCATAGCCCGGAATGCCTAGGGCGTGGGCAGCGGCCAGGACGGCCAGTCCGAAAGCATAGAGATAAAGCGAGTGCGTCAGATAGATCGAATAGGAATAGGTGCCGAGCTGCACAAGGCGCGGCGTCTTCAATACGGAGGACAGCGGCCCCCCCTCGAATGCGAAAAGGAAGATGAGCCCGCAGCAGAACGCCGGCAGGGTCAAATCCGGCAGCGTGTCCGCATGTAGCACGATGTAGGCCCCGATCGCCGCCGCCAGCGGCTCAAGCACTGCCCAGGGCTTTAGCCCGCGTGCACGAAACGCGGCATAGAGCTGGTAGGCGAGAACGCCGAGCGTGAATTCCAGAACTGAGCTCGCCACATCGTTGAGCGCGCCGGCCAGCTCCGGCGTGAGCATGTCAAGCCACAGATCCTCCCACCAAATCGCCGCCACGAACGCCACAGCTATGACCAAAGCGGCGAGTGGAAACCGACGGCCCGCCGCCAGAACAACGGCACCGAACGACAGGTTGACCCACAATTCGACGCTGATGCTCCAGGCTGGATAATTCCAGCATTCGTGGTTGGCCGTAAAGCCCTGCACGAGGAATAGGCTCTGCACCAGCCCCTCCACACTGCGGTTGCCGGTGAAGGCATCGGGCGCATGCCAATATAGCAAGTGAACCAGTTCGATTCCGACATAGACGGCCAGCACACAGAGGTGGAGCGGATAAAGCCGACCAACCCTGCGAATCGCGTATTGCACAAATTCGGAGGCGTGCCGAAGCTTTTCGTAATAGGCACTTGCGATCACGAAGCCCGAGAGCGTGAAGAAAAAGTCCACCGCTGCCCACGCATTTCGTACCAGCCGCCAATCGTGAAAATGGGTCGTCGCGCCGAAGTGAAACAGCATGACGGCAACGGCACATAGGCCACGACAGGAATCGAGGGCGACGAATCGAGCGCTCCGTGCCGCCAGAGGCCGCACCAGGCTCAACTCTGCGGATTGGGTTGTTCCTTGCATGCTCTGCGACGAGAGGACTTCAAACAGGAAGGTTAGGAGCCCTCACCCCCGCTGACTGTGAATGCCCGGTGAACCGGCATTTCGTTTACTCAGCCTCAGAACACACCACCCCCCGTTCAACCGCGGTTCACAGCCGGATCACGTGCGCACCGCTAGAATTAATTCTGGCAAAGCGAATGCGGCCCGTCCGCATGCCGATGAGGCACGGGAGGATATAGCCATGAGCGCCGGCGCAGTGGCGGCAGTTCTGACGGTTGGCGGCTCGCTTGTCCTGTGTGCGGCGGTGGCATGGATCGTCGTCGCGCGGATTCGAGGTGAGAACTACGCCGGTGTGATTGCCGACAAGAGCCTTAATACGGACGACGACGGCACGAGCAGCTATCGCCTGATTTTGTCGCTCGACGATGGACGGGCCAAATCGGTGACGGTCGACAAGGCGCTGTGGAGCAGCCTTGCCGTCGGCGACAAGGTCGTAAAGCGCCCGGGCCGGTTTTCGCCCGAGCGTGCCTGAACACCCAGCGCAAGAGGAAAGCCATGACGACGAATTCCGCCTCCACCCTCGCACCCAAGAACTCGCGCCTCAGGACCGTCGTCTTCGCCGGCGTCGGGCTGGCGCTGGTGGCATCGGGGATCGCCAAGATCGCCGATGGCTGGAACGAACTGGCCGCCGGTCCGGCGCTGGCAAAATGCGACGATGATGGGGTCACGGCTGCCGTGAAGAACATCGCCAAGCAATCTCACGTGGTGTTGACGGACGTCACCGACATCCGTTCGCTGTCGCGCAATGCCAAAGAAGCGAGGTGCTCGGCCGAAATCACAGCCAGCGATCACACCAAGGGACGGCTGATGTACTGGATCGGGTTCGACGGCAAGAACAATGCCGTGCACGTCACCGGCGTCGCCGCCAAATAACCCAGCGATCTGCGTACGAGCGCCGTCGGTAAATCCCGGTCCCGGAAGCTTGCTTCCGGGACCGATTGCGTTGGGAATTACGCCTGGCGCAACGACAGGTTGGCCGGACCCGCCGCCGGGTCCGCGGAGA
>JAGWRJ010000468.1 GCA_028869725.1 Alphaproteobacteria bacterium
AATCCGCAAAAGCCCGAAATCATGTGGCAGATCGTAGCGGCGATCGATGGCATCGCCGAAGCCTGCCGCGTCCTCGACTGTCCCATCGTCTCGGGCAATTGCTCGCTCTACAACGAGACCAATGGTGAGGGAATTCTGCCGACGCCGACCATTGGTACGATCGGGCTGATTGCCGATGTAAGCCGGATGGCCAGCATCGCGTTCAAGCGCAGCGGTGACATCCTGCTTCTGCTCGGTCATACGCGCGGACATCTTGGCCAGTCGCTTTATCTGCGCGAGATTGAGGGGCGTCAGGAGGGGGCTGCACCGCCCGTTGATCTGGACGCTGAACGCAGCCACGGCGCATTTGTGCGTGAACTGATCGAAACGGGGCGTGTGGACAGCTGTCACGACGTGGCCGACGGCGGTCTGCTTGTGGCTATCAGTGAGATGGCGCTGGCGGGCAACATGGGCGTGAAGCTTGCATCGTTCGCAGCTGGTGATGGACCGCGCGCCGCATCGGCTGACGCGGTCGCCTTCTGGTTTGGAGAGGATCAGGGCAGATATCTGCTTTCTGTGCCCGCGGCCCAGGCCCGTGATATTCTGGCGGACGCTCGGCAGCGCAATCTGCCATGCTGGCAGATCGGTGAAGTCGGAGGCGAGCATCTGATCGTCGATGGAACGGCGGTCGGTCTCGACCAGTTGCGAACAGCGCATGAGGGCTGGTTTCCTGCGTATATGGGCGCAAGCGAACTGCCTCCGGTGAACTGACGCGGCGTACTGCCTCAGAGAAATTCAGGGCGCGGCAAAGCCCCCTGCCTGGGTGCAGTTTGGTAGGATGGTTTAAGCAGGCAACAGGTGCTCACATGGCGATGGCGGCGGCAGAAATCGAACGGCTGATCAAGGAGGCGTTTCCGGATGCGGACGTCACCATCACCGATCTGGCTGGTGATAATGACCATTATGCCGCAATGGTTTCCAGCAGCGCTTTCAAGGGCAAGACGCGGGTCCAGCAGCACCAGATGGTCTATGACGCGCTTAAGGGGCGCATGGGTGGTATCCTGCATGCCCTGTCGCTGCAGACCAGCACCAAGGGCTGATGCGCGGGTGCAGCCAAGTGCTGCAGCGTGACCGGCCTTGACGCCCTGGGCCGCCATTCCTAGATCTTGGGATCGCGTCCTGTCCTCTGAAAGGCTTCGTGCAATGAGCGTGCGTGATCAAATCGCCAAGGAAATCGCAGAAAACGATGTCGTGCTTTACATGAAAGGCACGCCGGTTTTTCCCCAGTGCGGATTTTCCTCCGTTGCGGTGCAGATCCTGTCCAGCCTGGGGGTGAAGTTTAAAGCGATTGATGTCCTGAAAGACCCTGATGTTCGCCAGGGTATCAAGGAGTTCTCCAACTGGCCCACCATTCCCCAGCTCTATGTCAAAGGCGAGTTTGTCGGCGGTTCGGACATTCTGCGCGAGATGTATGAAAGCGACGAACTGGCGCCGTTCCTGGCCGAAAAGGGTGTTGCGCATCAGCGCAACGACTGAGGTTTGGCGACTTCTGCGCGCGCATTGACCTCTGTCAAGAAACTGCGTCTTTTTTGCAACTGTCCATTAAAATTGTATCACAACATACTGTTACGCAGAAAATACTTGAAAACTGTTGCTCCGTTGCATAGGTAAGATAGTGAGAAGGGCGATACCGCCATCCGGCAGGCACTGCCCCCCCGCTCGCACGCCGGGTGGAGCTCTTCTTGAGGTGTCGGTCATCCCCTCCCGACACCGGCGCGTAACGGCGCATGGCGCCCGGTCAGTCCCCTGACCGGGCGTCTTTTTTCTGGGCTCCGTGCGTGACCCGGCGCAGCGTGAGATTGAGGCGACCGCCTGCTTCGAAGAGATCCGAGGTGCCGGGTACGATGCGGTCGACGCCGTGAAAGGCAAGACGCGCGATTCCGCCAAACGCCAGCATGTCTCCAGAGCGAAGTTTCAGGCTGCGGGTTGGAGCGTTGCGGGTCGTGCCGCCGATCCGAAACAATGCATCATCACCGAGGCTCAGCGAGAGTACCGGAACGTCAGTGGCGGCCTCGTCGCGGTCCTGATGCAGACCCATGCGCGCGCCGGCGCGGTAGAAGTTGACCAGGCAACATTGTGGATCTGGAGCGTCGGGAAGCGCGGCTTGCCACACTGCAAGCAGGCGGGACGGGATGGGAGGCCACTGAGCGCCGCTTGCGGGGTTGCTCTTCTGGTAGCGGTAACCGGACCGGTCCGAAACCCAGCCCAGAGAACCAAGGTTGGTCTGCTCGACCGAGAACGGTTTGCCTGAACGCGGCATTGTCGGGCGCAGGAAGGGCGCATGCTGTGCGGCCGACAGCACGTCATGCAGTAACTCTTTCTGTTGAGTGCGATCGAGCGCCTGCGGCCACAGCCAGATACCGGGAGCAA
>JAGWRJ010000469.1 GCA_028869725.1 Alphaproteobacteria bacterium
ATCCGAGCAGCAGAGCTGCGACAATGGTCAGAGCTTCACCTGCATTTGTCGGCAATGTCCAGCTGATCACCTTTCTGATATTGTCATAAACCGTGCGTCCCTCACTCACTGCCGCGGCAATTGACGCGAAGTTGTCATCAGCAAGTACGATCTGCGACGCTTCTTTGGCAACTTCGCTGCCTTTGCGTCCCATAGCGATGCCAGCATCCGCGCGCTTCAGAGCTGGAGCGTCGTTGACCCCGTCGCCCGTCATGGCAACGATAAGCCCACGAGATTGCAGAGCTGTTACAAGCCGCAGCTTGTGTTCCGGGCTAGTGCGGGCAAACACATCCGCATCTTCGACGACGGCCTCCAACGCACCATCATTCATCCCGTCTATCGCTGCGCCCGTCAGCACGCCGCCGGGGTTGAGAAGACCGATCTGCCGGGCAATGGCAACCGCAGTTCCTGGATGATCTCCCGTGATCATCTTCACCCGAATACCGGCGCGCTGACACGCCCGAATTGCCTCGATCGCTTCGTTTCGTGGTGGATCGATGAGCCCGACCAGCCCGAGTAGAGTGAGGCTCCCCTGAAGATCCTGGAGGTTGAGCGTCGTGTGAGTCTGCTCTACCTCACGTACCGCAAGTGCGAGAACACGTTGGCCCTTATCCGCGATCGCCTCGACCTCCTGCAGCCATCGCTCGGTCGCCAGAGGAACGTCTCTGCCATCGGCCATACGTTGACTCACGCACATTCCAAACACAGCTTCTGGCGCACCCTTTACATGGATTTCTGCATGACCAATATGATCATGATGAAGGGTTGCCATGTATCTGGCATGAGCATCGAAGGGAACCACATCACTTCGAGTCCAGGTTGACCAGGCCTGTGCCCCATCGGATATGATCTTGCCGGCAAAGGCGCGCAGCGCACCTTCCATGGGATCGCCTTCAATCTTCCACCCCTCCGCATGATAGTGCAAGGCTGCGTCATTGCAGAGCGTCGCGGCGCGGGCAAGGTCAGCTAGGAGCGTGCTTGAAGAAGAGTCTACCTTCATATCCCCCAAATGAATTCCGCCTTCAGGTGCATAGCCATTTCCAGTCACCGTGTAAGCATGATTTGCGGTTACAACAGACGAAACCATCATTTCATTGCGGGTAAGCGTCCCAGTCTTGTCGCTGCAGATCACCGAGACCGACCCCAACGCTTCAATAGCAGGCAGGCGGCGTATAATGGCGTTGCGTCGAGCCATTCTGCGAACGCCAACGGCAAGCGTGATCGTGACGACCGCCGGAAGTCCTTCAGGGATTGCGGCGACCGAGAGACCGACCACAGCCATGAAAACCTCAGCAAATGGTAGACGTCCTGCAACATGCCCGTAGGCAAGCAAGCCAGCAGCCAGTGCAAGAATCACCACCGTGAACCAGCTGGCGAACCTATCCATTTGCCTCATTAGAGGTGTGGTTGGCGCTTGGACCACAGACAGCAAGCGGCTTATCTTTCCGATCTGTGTATGTGCCGCTGTCGCAACCACGACACCGCGACCGGCTCCACCGGTCACGAGAGTACCGCTGAACGCCATGCAGGTACGGTCTCCAAGCGGCGTCTGCACCGGCAGCGGAAGCAGGAATTTTTCAACCGGTATCGATTCCCCGGTAAGCATTGCTTCATCGATCCTCAATCCGACTGCGTCCAGCAAGCGCAGATCTGCAGGGACCTTGTCACCCGCTTCAAGCAAAACGACATCACCTGGCACCACCGTAGTGCTGTCAATGCCCACCCTCCTTCCGTCCCGTAACACCGAAGTACGCAGAGACAGCATCTGACGGATCGCGCCCATCGCCCGTTCGGCCCGACCTTCTTGGATAAATCCAATGGTGGCATTCGCGACAACAACGGCAAGAATAACTACCGTATCTGCGATGTAGCCAAGCGCTGCGGTGATAACGGAGGAACTTAGAAGAACATAGATCAGCACATTGTGGAAATGCTTCAGGAAGCGCAGCACTGGATTTCGCGGCTTTGGTGCCGGCAAGCGATTTGGACCGTAGCGCTGAAGCCGGGCCGCCGCGTCGCGCGAGCTAAGTCCCCCTTCATGACCGGCCAACAACACCACGGCCTCCTCTGCGCTCAAGGTATGCGGCGCATCCTCCACGTCCTGTAAGGTCAGGCGTCTGTCGCCGCGCGCCACATCGAATTCAGCGCCTCTAGGCATCGGTCATTTCCCATGCTCCACCCCGCTGCGCGCGAACGACGTCTTGGTACATGCGATGCCTTTGCGTAGGGTTGAGACGGTGTCGGCGCCGGCAGAACACGCCGTTGTTCGCCCAGCAGAAGCTCATAAGGTCCTCCATTCAAGCCTCCAATGAGGCGTTGGCATAGTCGGGGGACCTCCTGTTCCCCACATGCTGTATCAAGCCCATTGCAGTCGTAATGTCACAAGGAACAACGCCAGCGCGCCCGTCAGCGTGAACCCTCAGGTGGAGACAGCTGTGCGACGCAAGACACGCCACGACCCACACACCAGCTCGCCGCCCTCACGAGACATAGGTGTTGAGCGTGCACATACGACCAGGGCCATTCTTGACGGAGCGCAACAAACGGAAGGCGATCTGGGCGGGCAAAGGTCTGAAAGCCCTTCTCTTGATCGTGGGACATACGCGTGTGTCGGATCAGGTGGGCAAAATTGACGGGTCTCAATGCAAGAGCGTTCAGCAGTTGCCCTAAATGCTTCGGCGGAGATCGCAGCTCGCGACTGGTTAAGGGCTTGATCGCAGAAGACTGCTACCCCGCATCTAAGGCAGATCGTAGACCGGCATGGTTGACAGGCTTTATTCCCATTTGCGCTGGCTGCTGCCTCTCCTGGCGCTGTCGGCGGCTGGTTACGGCCTCTGGTGGTTTGCCCGCCCTGCCGGGCTGCCTCAGGGCTTTGCGGCCAGCAACGGGCGAATAGAGGCCGTTGAAATCGACATTGCGACGAAGGTTGCGGGGCGGGTGAAGAGCATCCTTGTCGATGAAGGTGCTCTGGTCCGCAAGGGACAGGTACTTGCTCAGATGGATACGGCGACACTCGACGCCCAACTTCGCGAGTCGATGGCCGCTTTGGCGCAAGCGAGCATTTCAGTCGAAACCGCAAAGAATCTCATGACGCAGAGAGAAGCTGAACGCGGCGCCGCTGTCGCCGTTGTTGCGCAGCGAATGGCAGAACTGACAGTTGCAGGCAAACGGTTGCGACGCGCCCTCGCACTGAGGTCTAGTGGAGCGATCTCACATCAGGCAATCGATGACAGTCGCGCGGCATTTGACGGCGCAACAGCTTCTCTGCGGGCGAGCCAGGCTCAGGTTTCTGCCTGTGATGCCGCGCTTAGCTTCGCCCGCTCAAATGTAATAGCCGCGCATTCCGGCGTTGATGCAGCTAGAGCTACGATTGAGCGGATACAGGCCGATATCGATGATTCGACGTTGCGTGCACCACGCGATGGTCGCGTGCAGTATCGTGTTGCGCAACCGGGTGAAGTTCTCGCACCGGGCGGCGTAGTCCTAACCATGATCGATTTGCACGATGTATATATAACATTTTTTTTGCCCACTGCCGCTGCGGGCCGCGTCGCACTCGGCGCCGACGTACGTGTCGTACTCGATGCCGCGCCCCAATATGTCCTGCCGGCTCGCGTCAGCTTCGTCGCCGATGTCGCCCAGTTTACGCCAAAGACTGTAGAGACCGCTGAGGAGCGACAGAAGCTCATGTTTCGTGTCAAGGCACACTTTGCGCCTTCGCTACTGCGCCAGCATATCCGTCAGATAAAGACAGGCCTGCCGGGCGTTGCCTATGTGCGGCTCGATCCCAGGGTCGCGTGGCCCGCCGATTTGCAGGTGAGGCTGCCGTGATGACATTAGTCACGCCTGTCGCGCGGCTAAGTGACGTGGCATTGCGCTATGGCAAAATTAGAGCTCTCGACGGCATCACCCTTGATATCCCCGGAGGCAAGATCACGGGCCTGATTGGTCCGGACGGAATTGGAAAGTCGAGCTTGTTGGCACTGCTCGCTGGCGCACGAAGAGTACAGACCGGTCATGTCGAGGTGCTGGGCGGTACCATGACCAGCTCGCGCCACCGTGATCGCAT
>JAGWRJ010000470.1 GCA_028869725.1 Alphaproteobacteria bacterium
ATGGCGCGCGAGCTGGGGCCAGAAGGAATTCATGTTGCCCATCTTGTGATCGATGCGGGTGTCGATACAGCCTTCGTGCGCGAGCGCATCCGCGCCAGTGGCGGCGAAGACGCACTGGCAGGACTTCAGCCCGACCAGCTGATGCGGCCGGAATCGATTGCGGAGGTCTATTGGCAGTTGCATACCCAGCCGCGCGACGCCTGGACCTTTGAGCTTGATCTGCGCCCAAGTCTGGAGAAGTGGTGATGGTCACAGTTGCGTTCTATTACGATTTTGGTAGTCCCAATGCCTATCTTGTCCACCGTGTGCTGCCCCAACTTGAGGCGCGGACGAAGGTGCAGATCACCTATGTGCCAATCCTGCTTGGCGGTCTGTTCAAGCTGACCGGCAACCAGGCTCCGGGAGTCGCCTTCGCGCACATCAAGGGCAAGCTCGCCTATGAGCAGCTGGAATTCGAGCGCTTCCGCGAGCGTCATGCAATCGCCTTCGCGATGAACCCGTATTTCCCCGTCAATACGCTCAATCTGATGCGTGGTGCGATCGCCTCGGAACAGCTTGGATGCAGCGCGAATTACATCGAGTCCATGTTTTCCGCCATGTGGGAAACTCCCCGCAACATGGCCGATCCGGACATCTTCACGGCAACACTCAATGCCGCCCATCTGCCCGCCGAATCGATTCTTGCCCTCATCAGCACGCCCGAAGTGAAAGCCCAATTGCAGCGCAATACCGAACACGCCGCCGCACGGGGTATGTTCGGTAGTCCGAGTATTTTGGTGGGGGACGAACTCTTCTATGGCAAGGAGCGCCTGGGGCAGATCGAAGAGGAGATCAGACGCCAGTCGCAAGCGGCAGGCGCGTGCCGATGATGCACGCCGCGCGATCGCTCAACAACTTGCTGATAAAATTTCGACGCTGCGCATGGACTTTTATCCTCTGGCCATTATTCTCCGCCGCACATCACGCGATGCCTGGTCCGACGTTGCTGGAATTCAGCGCGCCATGGGACCTTGGCCCAGGAGGATGATCCCCGAGATGTTCGGCTTTCGCACCCACTTTGCCTGTCTGGCCGTTGGCGTCGCCGCCGCGAGCCTTGTTCCGCTTGCCCCGGCCAGCGCAGCTCCGACCCCGCTCGGGATCTATCAAAGCTGGTCTGCTTATGAGACCGGTACCGGCGAGGGCAAGACCTGCTACGCCCTGTCCCGGCCAATTCGGGAGGAACCTAGCCTCAAGGACCGCGGCAAAGCCTACTTTCTGGTGAGCGACTGGCCCCAGCGCAAAGCCAAGGCGGAGACCGAGGTGGTGCCTGGTTATTCCTACAAGCATGGCGCGAAAGTGACGGTCCGGGTCGGCTCCGACAGCTTCAGCTTTTTCACCCGAAATGACGGGGACAGCGGCGCAGCCTGGGTCGAGGTCAAGGCCGACGAACAGCGCCTTGTCAGTGCCATGCGTCGCGGCGCGCAAATGACGGTTCGCGGGGTCTCGACACGGGGCACCGTGACCCAGGACACCTACTCGCTGGCCGGGGTGTCGGCTGCGCTTGAGCGGATTCACCGCGCCTGCCACATGTAGGCAGGGACAGCAGGGGCGCCCGCCAGGAACCTGTGCGGAAGGCGCGACATCGTGCGCGCCTTCCACTATATAGCGCCCATGACCACGACCAATCTCATTGGCCTGTCCTTTGACGGGCTCAGGCAGGCTTTGGCGGACGCCGGTACGGACGCAAAGCAGCAGTCCATGCGCGCCCGCCAGCTGTGGAACTGGGTCTATGTCCATGGCGCAGCTGATTTTTCCACCATGTCCAATCTGGCCAAGGGCTTCCGTGCGGACATGGCGGAGCACTTCAACCTGGCCCGGCCCGAGATTGTCAGCGAGCAGATCAGTGAGGACGGAACGCGCAAATGGCTGCTGCGCGCCGGTGGGCAGGAATTCGAGACCGTGTTTATTCCCGACGCCGATCGCGGCACGCTGTGCGTGTCCTCGCAGGTCGGCTGCACCCTCAATTGCCGCTTCTGCCATACCGGAACCCAGGCCCTGGTACGCAATCTGACGCCGGCCGAAATCGTCGGGCAGATCATGATCGCGCGCGACCGGCTCGCGGACTGGCCGTCCACCGCCGAGAATCGGCGCATCACCAATGTTGTCATGATGGGCATGGGTGAGCCGCTCTATAACTTTGATAACGTCAAACAGGCGCTGCTCATTGCCCAGGATGGTGATGGTCTGGCGCTCTCCAGGCGTCGCATTACGCTGTCAACTGCCGGCGTGGTGCCGATGATCGCGCGCGCTGGCGCCGAGATCGGCTGCTCCCTTGCGATTTCCCTCCACGCGGTGCGCGATGATATTCGCGACGTGATCGTGCCCCTCAATCGCAAGTATAAGATCGCCGAGCTGCTGGATGCCTGCCGCAGCTACCCGGGTCTGTCGAACGCACGACGCATCACCTTCGAATATGTCATGCTGAAGGGTGTGAATGACAGTCTTGCCGAGGCGCGCGAACTGGTGGCGCTGATCAAGGGCATTCCGGCCAAGATCAATCTGATCCCCTTCAATCCCTGGCCGGGTGCACCCTATGTCTGTTCCGACTGGGAGCAGATCGAAAAATTTGCCGAGATCGTCAATCGGGCAGGGTACGCAAGTCCGGTCCGCACCCCGAGGGGGCGCGATATCATGGCTGCCTGCGGTCAGCTCAAAAGTGAAAGCCTGAAGCTGCGGGCCAGGGACCGCGTACAGGCAACGCAGACCGCGTCGTCCGCGCTGTCGAGCGCGGGCGAACAGGCGCCGTGAGCTCGCCGCGCCACGACAGGAGTTGCCCGGGCTTTCGCGACGTAGGATCCCTCTTTGAGGGTATGGTGGATGGTACTGGGTTTCGCGGGCTATAGTCGCCCGCTTCGTTATGGAGATTACGCGTGAAGGACGTCAAAAAAGTCGTGCTCGCCTACTCCGGGGGGCTGGATACCTCGGTGATCCTCAAATGGCTGCAAACAGCCTATGGCGCAGAGGTTGTCACCTTCACGGCCGATCTGGGGCAGGGCGAAGAACTGGAACCGGCACGCAAGAAAGCTGAGCTCCTCGGGATCAAGCCGCAGAACATCTTCATTGAGGATCTGCGCGAAGAGTTCGTGCGTGACTATGTATTTCCGATGTTCCGGGCGAATGCACTTTATGAGGGGGTCTATCTGCTCGGTACCTCGATCGCCCGCCCCCTGATCGCCAAGAAGCAAATCGAAATCGCCGAGAAGGTCGGTGCCGACGCGGTAGCACATGGCGCGACAGGCAAGGGCAATGACCAGGTGCGCTTCGAACTCGGCTATTATGCGCTCAAGCCGGATGTGAAGGTCATCGCGCCGTGGCGGGAATGGGATCTGACCAGTCGCAGCAAGCTAATCGAATTTGCCGAGCATCACCAGATCCCCATCCCGCGCGACAAGCGCGGTGAAGCGCCGTTTTCGGTCGATGCCAATCTGCTGCACTCGTCCTCGGAGGGAAAGGTTCTGGAAGATCCGGCCCGCGAACCCGATAGCATCGTTTTCCAGCGCACATGCGCGCCCGAAGAGGCGCCGGATACACCGACCACCGTCGAGATCGGCTTCGAAAGGGGCGATGCTGTTTCAATTGACGGGCAGACGCTGTCTCCTGCACAAATTCTGACGCGTCTGAATGCCCTGGGCAGAGACAATGGTATCGGTCGGATCGATCTTGTTGAGAACAGATTTGTCGGAATGAAGTCGCGCGGGATTTATGAGACGCCGGGCGGCACCATTCTGCTTACCGCACATAGAGCCATGGAATCCATTACGCTCGACCGCGGGGCTGCGCACCTCAAGGACGAGCTGATGCCGCGCTACGCTGAGCTGATTTATAACGGTTTCTGGTTCGCCCCCGAACGCGAAATGCTGCAGGCTGCGATCGATAGCAGTCAGACTTTTGTTTCCGGTACTGTGCGGCTCAAGCTGTACAAGGGCAATGTGATCGTAATCGGTCGCAGTTCGCCCTATTCGCTCTACTCGGAGAGCCTTGTCACCTTCGAGGACGATCGTGGTGCCTATGACCAGAAGGACGCTCAAGGGTTCATCAAGCTGAACGCGTTGCGCCTTAGAACTCTTGCCATGCGCCGCAGGAGGATCGGTGCTTGAATAACACGCAGCAGATCGAATATTGGAATGGCGCAGTTGGCGAGCGCTGGGCAAATTTTCAGCCGCAGCTCGATGCGGCGATGGCCGCGATCACGCCGCGGCTCTTGAGCTTTGCGGCGCCCGCGTCCGGTGAGCGGGTTCTGGATGTGGGCTGCGGATGTGGCACGACGACCGCGCTCCTGGCCCAGCACGTGGGACCAACGGGGAGCGTCACCGGAGTGGACATCTCCGAGCCGATGCTCAAGGTGGCCCGTTCGCGCGGCATCGCTGCCAATTTTCTTAACGCCGACGCCGCTGTCCATCGCTTCAAGCCGACCCATGATCTGGTTTTCTCCCGCTTCGGTGTCATGTTCTTTTCCGAGCCTGCTGCGGCCTTCGCCAATCTGCGCAGTGCGGCGCGGGCGCATGGCCGTCTCAGCTTTGTCTGCTGGGGGCCGGTTACCGAAAATCTGTGGGCCACGGTTCCCGTTGATGCCGCACGCGCCTTTCTTCCGCCTGATGCCCCTGTGGATCCCTATGCACCCGGACCGTTTGCCTTCGCGGACGAGACGCGTCTTGTCCACCTTTTGGAGGAGGCAGGATGGCGGCAGGTGGAGGTGGTGCCGCTCGCCAGCTTCATGCATCTGGGCGCAACACTTGAAGCGGCACTCGCGCAGAGCCTGCGTATCGGGCCTTTGTCCCGTGCTGTGGGGCAGCTTGATGAGGCCACACGCGCGCGCCTGACCCAGAGCGTGCGCGCGGCACTGCAGAGCTATCTGACCGGCGAGGGCGTTGCACTGCCGGCGCGCTGCTGGCTGGTCAGCGCACGTAATCCCGGTAGCTAGGAGGGGCAGGCACCTGGTGGTGCCTTCGCTATCGCCAGCACATGTCCGTCCTGCGAATGCGCTGATCAGGTGCATGCGCTGATCAAGGAACAGTTCACGTCGCGAGCTTGCCCGTACGCTGCCCGCAGGGTGAACGTCGACGCGCTGGCCGGTTTGGTCGCATATCGGGGCTACTTGCAGGTACCCCAACGGCACTCGAACGCGATCAAGACCACGAACCTCCCATCCCGCACGCGTTCATCTGCAAGGGCTGGACAAGCGAGCCGGAACGCTTCAGCGTTCATTCGCCTCACGATTTGGAGGCACGAGGCACCTAGGATCGTGTCCCGGTAAGTTGAGTAGATGCTGAGTATAACTCGCCTGCCATCGCAAGTTCGCGCACCTCATTGCAATACTTGGATTCTGCATTTGAAAATGCTCAAGGTGAACTTTGCAACGACATAGCACACTGCATTGAATTTTCTTAAGCTCCTACACGTCGGGCACCCATATTGTCTCTTTCTTTGGATCTTCCGAGGCGGCAAGCGCCTGCCGATAAAGCTGCGCGTCATAGAGCGTACGTTCTTTACGGTATCATGGTGGTCGTCGCATTGGCGGTCGCGGCGGACTACAGCATCAATCTATCGCATACTTCGGATCGATTCTGGGATTTCCGAACCTATCTTGTCGCGATGCACCTTGCCGATAAGGGGCTTGACCCTTATTCGCTGAGCAGCCTCAGAGCGACTGACCCGCTAGCCCATTTTCCTTTCGTATATCCACCCAACATTGTCTGGCTCTTCAGAGATATTCTTGCGGGGCCCTATGAGATGGCGCTGCGTGTTTATCTCGTTGCTCTCTTGATCGCGCTTGTGGCGATCTACTCATTTCAGCGTGCGTTGCTGTTCCAAGGGTCTGGTCGATGGATTGTCGCAATAGCCCTTCTTGCAACGCTGGGCCGCGTAACGTTCAAGGCGTTTCTGACCGGCAATATCGCGATCCTACTCTATGGCATTCTGGCATTTGGCCTATGGGCATTGGTGCGTGGGCGAGCCGTGTATTTCTACGGTGCCATTCTGATCGCCAGTCAATTCAAATTCTTTTTTCTCAGCCTTTTGCTGGTGCCGTTCATCCTTGCGCCAGCAGAAAACTTTTGGCCCGCCAGTGTAGTGGTTGCAATTTATGCGGTTGAAACCCTGATCATACGCTGGGCGAATCCGAACCTGTTCGCGAGCTTTCTATCGACCGCGCATACCCAGTTCCTGCATGAATTCTACGACGAGCATAACGGTCTTTTCGGTCTTGCTAGCTATTTAAGCGGCAATGTGTTCGGGGGTTCGGACGTCTCACCTTCCGCTGTAGGTTTTACCACCGCCTTATATGGCATGTTCGCCACCACGATCATGCTGGTCGCGAGGCGCTGTGTGGCACACGAACGGGTGGGTTACACCCTGCAGATGCCGCCGGAGGTGGTGGCCTATCTATGGCTTTCCGCGGTACTGTGTTTCCCGCGGCTGGGAACCTACGACCTGCCTGCCCTGATTCTTCCTGTTGCCTGTTTGATCAACCGCGTCGTGTGGCCGGCCGCTGGTGCACTCGTCGTACCCGGCTTTGTGACGAGTGTGCTGGTTGGGCTGTATCTTTTAAACCCATGACCTTGCCCCGTCTTTTTATCCAGGGGACGCTGGAATCCGGCGGTTGATTTTCTCCATCTGCTCCGGTGAAGCAATAGGCCAAGGCGCGGAGCCATTGC
>JAGWRJ010000471.1 GCA_028869725.1 Alphaproteobacteria bacterium
ACGGGGCAGATAACGAGAATCTTCTCGGGCGCGCTCAGCGATAGGTTTGGTAGGCGCAAGGCCCTTGCGGCGCTGGGGTATAGCCTCTCGGCTTGCACCAAGCTGATCTTTCCGCTTGCCTCCGTTGTTGACTGGCTTGTCGCCGCGCGCTTCATCGACCGCCTCGGCAAGGGCATCCGTGGTGCGCCGCGCGATGCGCTCGTCGCCGACATCAGTCCGCCACATCTGCGCGGCGCGAGCTACGGTCTGAGGCAATCACTCGACACCGTAGGAGCCCTTCTCGGGCCACTCGTCGCAATTGCGTTGATGTGGTTGACTTCCAATCACTTCACCGTGGTCTTCTGGATGGCCGTAGTGCCAGCGTTTATCGCGGTTGGACTGATCCTCGCTGCAGTACATGAACCCACACGCAAGGAAAATGTACGCCCCATTCGAGAAGCGGGCCGTTTTACCAAGGTCGGCAGCCTCAGTCTCGGCTCGTCTTGTTGGTCCGTTATTGCCATTGGGGCGGTCTTCACGCTCGCTCGATTTAGCGAAGCCTTTCTGATTCTCCGCGCCCAGTCCGTCAGTTTACCGTTGATGCTGGTGCCGGCCGTGCTCGTGGTGATGAACATCACCTACTCGCTGTCGGCCTATCCGGTCGGGGCGCTGTCCGACCGAATGGATCGGACGCATGTGCTGGCCGCGGGCCTTTTCAGCCTGGCCGCGGCTGATCTGGTACTCGCCTGGGCGACGGGTATTGCCGGGCTCGCCGCCGGTGTCGCGCTGTGGGGGCTGCACATGGGCTGCACCCAGGGTCTGTTTGCCACAATGATCGCCGATGCCGCGCCATCGGATCGTCGAGGAACGGCGTTCGGTATGTTCAACATGGTGTCCGGTCTGGCGCAGTTCTGTGCCAGTGTGATCGCCGGAGCGCTTTGGGATGCGTATGGTCCGGGCAGCACGTTCCTGGTCGGCGCGGCCCTGGCGATCCTCGCGCTCGTGACGCTGTTCGCGGTGCGCGGTCGGTTGCGCCGGCCGCTGGTCCCGGTGGATGAATGAAAGAACAGCGGATCCATCAGCTCTTCGAAGTAAGCATCTTGCTCAAGGGGGCGCACGCGCTCATTGAATGCATCGGCGGCATCGCACTCGCCCTCATCAGCACGAACACGATCGCGATCTTGGCCAACAGGCTCACTCAAGACGAACTTATCGAGGACCCGCACGATCTCATTGCGACGCACATGCTCGCATGGGCGGAGAATTTCTCGGTTGGCACGAAGACTTTTTACGCCATCTATTTGCTCAGCCATGGCGCGGTAAAAATCTTCCTGGTAGTCGGACTGCTCAGAGGCAAACTCTGGTCCTATCCCGCCTCACTGATCGTGCTCGGGCTATTCATTATCTACCAGCTTTACCGTTTCTCGTACACGCACGGAGCCGGTCTGATCATTCTCACCGTCTTCGATGTCTTTGTGATGGGCCTCATCTGGCACGAATACAGGCTCGCGAGACGGCACGTACCGATGCGATGAGATGCGAGAGTCCACCTATCCAATCAGGAGCAAATAAACGCGATGGATGACGCCATTACGCAATGGATCAATTCTGCTGCAGGACGGAGCGCCTTGCTCGATACGATCATGATTTCGATCACGCAGTATGGCGTGCCGTTTCTGGTTCTTATTGTGGCGTTGCAATGGTGGAGTCAGCATGACAGGCTGCATGTGCGACATACGTGTATTGCTGCCGGCTTGTCGTTCTTCATTGGCCTCGGCCTTAACCAGATCATTCTGCTGTTCGTGCATCGGGTCCGACCCTACGACGGCAGCGTCAGCCATTTGATGGTCAGCCGTAGCAGCGACTGGTCGTTTCCATCGGATCACGCGACGGCTACCTTTGCCATTGCTTCGGCATTTTTGCTCCTCGGCCTCAAGTGGCGAGGTTTGGCGTTCCTGGCCGCCGCCTTTCTTGTGTGTTTGTCTCGCATCTATGTCGGCACTCACTACTTCACGGACGTGCTCGGTGGAGCGGTCACTGGCGTGTTAGCGGCAGCTGCCGGGTGCGGCCTGTATTGGAAGGGAACCCGGTTCGATCAATTGATCACGGGAATTCTTTAGTCGTTACCGAGACGCCTTCGGCGTATTAGTGAAAGGTCGCTTGGGTGCAATGTAAACTGAGTGCCGGGTCTCAGTTTTGGAGTATCGAATGAAAATCCTGATTGTCGAGGACGAAGCCAAGACTGCCACTTTTCTGAGGCGTGGCCTGGAAGAGAACGGCTTTGTTGCAGACCTGGCTCGGAACGGTGAGGATGGTGCTCATCTTGCGCAAACAGAGCCATACGATCTGATCCTGCTCGATGTGATGCTGCCCGGTCGGGACGGGTGGAGCATCATTGCTGAATTGCGACGTCGAGAGATCGCTACGCCGGTCTTGTTTCTGACGGCGCGGGACGCCGTTCATGACCGCGTCAAAGGCCTCGAGCTTGGCGCCGACGACTATCTGGTAAAGCCATTCGCTTTCTCCGAACTTCTTGCCCGCGTGCGTTCGATACTGCGTCGAGGTGTCGCCCGACAATCTACGGTATTGAAGGTCGCGGATCTGGAAATGGATATTGTTCGCCATCGAGCAACACGCAATGG
>JAGWRJ010000472.1 GCA_028869725.1 Alphaproteobacteria bacterium
AGGCCGAATTGTCCTCCACCCTGCCGGGTCATCATCTCACGCGCGAGCGGCTGGCCGATCAGGCAATTGTCTTTACCCAGCCAAGCATTGCGGCACTCGATCATGAAGCGGGCATAATCGGGACCAGTTGTGTAAATGCCGCCCGCGGCGAGTTGCGGAGTAAAGGTGAAGCGGCCATCGACCACCGACCCGTCGCCATGATGGCCGGGCGCCGCATAGGGCTCGCATTCGGCCGGCAGCGGCTGTCGAAAAGTGGTACGCTGCATCTTGAGGGGCTCGAACACCTGCCGAGCGGCCAGATCGGCGAAGGCAAGCCCGGTGGCTTCCTCCAGCAGCAGCTGAACAATCTGCGTCCCACCTCCGGAGTAGCGCACCGACTGTCCAGGGCGTTTGTCGACCTCTACGGCAGGGGTCGGCGATGGTGGCGCACCAGTCAGCATATCGAGCAGACTGGGTGCCTGCTGCCCGCGAGGAAAGGCCCCAAACCCATGGACCGTGGTCCCGGCCCTGTGGCTCAGCAGATGGCGAAGGGTGACCGGCTCCTCGCGGGTAAAGTCATTTTCGGGCAGCTTCCAGGAGCGCAGATAGGCGTTGACCGGCGCATCCAGAGACAGCACACCGCTCTCCACCAGCTGCAGCGCCAGAACCGCGGTTACTGGCTTGCTGATCGAGGCCCCCGCAAACATCGTATCAGCCTGGACAGCAGCACCACCCGGCGTCACCACGCCAAAGCCGGCTGCATCCACAATGTCGCCGTTCTCGATCACGCACAGCGAAACCCCCGGACAGGTGTAATGCGCCAGACGCTCTTCGATCGGCCAGTGGCGCGTCTCGCCTTCGACCGGACATACTGGAAGCACGGTCTGAGAGAAGCGAAGCATTCTGCGGCTCAGTGCAGCCATGTCGATGTCTACCTCGGGTCAATATGATCATCGTTCACATCAGAACCTCAGCCACCTCCCGATGTCAATCGGGGTATCAAAGGCTTTGCCTCACAGAGGCCCGACGCATCGCGTGCGCGTTGCAGCTTGCAAGATTTCGAGAAATCCGCTGCGCGCGTAAGCGGCATGCCGCAAGGGTCATGGCATCTAGACGGTCCGTCGGCGTTACCGCGACTCGTTCACCGGCTGTCAGCGACCGGCATCGTGTTAAATGCCCTCGACCGCACAGAGCTCGATATCGGCCGCACCAAGGCGCCGCGCCCGTGCGGTCTGGTAATCGCTAGAGTTCCAGTAACGCACCGCCGCGTCGAAGCTTTCAAACTCCAGTATGACATTGCGCGGGCGGCATGGCCCTTCCAGGGCGGTAAAGCGACCACCCCGCGCCAGAATGCGTGCCCCATGCTTTTCCATCGCCAGCCGGGCGAGTTCGGCATAGGCCTTGTAGGCCTCCTCATCGTGGATTGAGACGCGCGCGATAATGTAGCCCTTGGCCATCATAAAACTCCTGAAGCAGAGGTTGTCGCCATCCAGTTGCGCAGGCGTTCGGCACCGGCATCCAGATCCGCTGCCCTGGCCGCAAAGCACCAACGCAGCCAGCCTTCACCCTCCGGGCCAAAGGCGACGCCCGGCGCCAGGCCAAGCTGTGCCTCGGCAACCAACTGTTTGGCGAGCGCCAGCGACTCGCCTTCACCCGGGATGCGGAAAAACACATACATACCCCCGTCTGGGGGCGGGCAATCCAGGCCGGGTATCGCGTTCAGCTGGCGGAGCAGACGATCGCGCTTGGAATGCAGTTCCTGCCGGAGCCGCGCAATCATCGGCTCGCCCTCGCGCAGCGCGGCAAGCCCGGCCGATTGCACGAACGCCGGAGCGCAGGAGGTGTTGAACTCGATCAGTTTACCCAGATCAGTCTCCAGTGCGCGGGGCGCCACCAGCCAGCCCAGGCGCCATCCGGTCATGAGCCAGGACTTCGAAAAGCTGTTGGCGCTGATGAGCCGATCCTCAGCACTGGCCAGCCGCAGAAAAGATGGTGCGTAGGCCATGTCCTCGCGGTAGATCAACCGCTCATAAACATCGTCCGACAAGATCCACACACCCAGGTGGCGGGCACGCTCTAGGATCGCCAATTGCTCCTGCGCGGTCAGCATCCATCCAGTGGGGTTACCTGGCGAATTGAGGATGACGAGCCGGGTGTCCGGCGTCATCGCCGCCAGCAATTCGTCCAGATCGAGCTTCCAGCCCGCAGCGCCCGGCCGCAGCCCGACCCGGATCACATGAGCGCTCAAGATCGCCGGAATTGCGGTCACATTCGGCCATACCGGGGTCACCACGACGACGCGATCGCCCGGCGACAGCAAAGCCTGCATCGCGATCATGAGGGCAGAGACCCCGGAACTGGTCACGGAGATTTCGCCGGGCCCGCGCGCGCACCCATGCAGGCCAGACACATAGTCCGCGAGCGCCTGCCGCAGGTCGTCGCGGCCATTATTATGGGTGTAAAATACCTCGTCGCGGGCCAATGCAGCTGTCGCCGCCGCCTTTATGAACTCCGGGGTCGGCTCATCACTTTCTCCGAACCAGAAACGCAACACCCCGCTTTGCCCAAACCCCGCATTTGCCACTTCACGCACCTTCGATGCAGGAAGGCCATGCACCAGATCGCGCGCCGCAAGCTGCGGCGACGGTCTCGACGGATTGCCGCTTGCCATAATCGATCTGTGTCCCTTGCCTTCTCTGCCTCCCTATGTAATCAATGTTCATATTCAAAGCGCAAGAGGCATCGATACAGGATGCGTAGCCCTTTCGCCGCAGTTTGAGAGCACCTATGGAAAGCCTCGACGAAATCGTTCGGCACAATTGGGTACGCCTGAAGCTCAGTCATGATAACGGCATTCTCGTCGTCCGCTTGGCACGGCCCGAAGCCCGCAATGCGCTGGATCCCGTGATGATGGCGGAGCTGACGCTTTGCGCCCAGAGAATTAGCCGTTCCGCCATGCTGCGGGCGGTCATCCTCTGCGGCAATGATGATTTCTTTTCGGCCGGCGTAGACCTGAAGGCATCCCGGCAGCGAGCTCTCTCGGACCTCGCTCTTCTCGAACAACGGACACAGGCGGCCGCCGGTCCGGACCTGTGCAAGGCTTGGGAGGAGATCGAAGCCATTACCATTGCCGCGGTGGAAGGCTTTTGCATCGGCGGAGCGTGTGCACTAGCGCTCGCCTGCGATTTCCGGATCCTCGCCGAACGTGCCTATCTGCGCCTGCCCGAAGTCCCGCTCGGCATGAACATGAGCTGGCACGCGTTGCCACGCCTCCACGCGCTCATTGGTGCATCCCGCGCAAAGCAGTTTGTTCTATTCGGCGAACCTCTTACAGCCGAGCAATGCCTGAGCTGGGGCTTGGCCGATCAGATCTGCCCCAAAGGCGATGCGCTGCAGATGGCTCGCCAGTGGGCCGCCAGGGTCCGCGCGCTGCCGCCGGTGCCGGTTCGCATGACCAAAGAGGCCATCAACGGGCTGAGCAAGTCGGCCTCCAGCGGTTTCATGGATCGCGACCAGTTTCTGTTGTGCGCGCGCTCGAATGATTATTCAGAAGGCACCCGCGCCTTTCTTGAGAAGCGGACGCCGCAGTTTCGCGGCGAATGAGAGTGGAGCGGTTTCCCTTGGCAGCGAAGGAGAGGCGCCTTTGTGTGGGTGATGCGCTCGGCCTGCTCACGGCCGCCGGAAAGCGGACGCCGTCCCTGCTTGATGGCCGCGGGAGCCCTCCAGGCCCGGCCTGAGCCGCTTCCAGCAATCGAACATCCACACCTAGTCAAGGCGGACGATAATGGATTTGCTCTATGCCTATCAGGAATGGGCCTATACAGAAACCTTCCGGATCTCCCGGAGTGCAAGCGCCAACTCCGCGCTCTTCGTCGTCTACGTGCGCGACGGCGCTTTGATCGGGCGCGGCGAATGCGGGCTCCTTCCTCAATACGGCCAGACCAAAGAGCATGTTGTGGCCGCGCTGGAACATGCACGTAAAGTATTGAGCGCCGGCGTCTCGCGTCAGGACCTGCCACTCCATGTCGAAAACACATCGGCCCGTAACGCCCTGGACTGCGCCCTCTGGGATCTTGAATGCAAAAAAAGCGAACAGGATATATGGCGTCGAACCGGGGTGGCTCGCACTGAATCAATCGAGGTGGATCTGACCATCGGCATCAATCCGCTCGAAAAAATGCGCAGCGATGCAGTTGCGGCAGTGGCCGCCGGTTACCGGATCCTCAAGCTCAAAGCCGACCGCAATGATGTCCTGGACAATGTTGCGGCCATCGCCGGCTCCTGTCCCGGGATCCGATTGATCGTGGATGCCAATGAGGCCTGGGACATCGCGACCCTCAACCGGGTTTCCCCCGAGCTCAAGCGATTGGGTGTATGTCTCATTGAGCAGCCCCTGCACCACCAATCCGATGCGGCGCTACGTGCCTATGAGGGACCCGTGCCGCTATGCGCCGACGAGAGCTGCAGCTCCA
>JAGWRJ010000473.1 GCA_028869725.1 Alphaproteobacteria bacterium
AAATCGTGATTTCGTGGATTATTGGGAAAATCAAGCGGTGGCGTCGTGAAGCGTGTGGAAATTGGGGGTGGCGTAATCTCCGGGTGAGTTCAACCACCAGACTCGGCGTTTGAGCGCCGATGGAGATCACGCCATGGAGAAGAATAGCACAAGATCACCGAAAACCAGCTTGTTTGAGAGGACGGCGTGGTTCGACCCGATTGAGACAGGCGTGCGGGAACGGGTCCGCGGGTTCATTGAAACGATGCTCGAGGAAGAGCTGACGATGGCGCTCGGGCGGGGACGATACCGCCGGGATGGCGAGGCGGCCGTCGGATATCGCCATGGTAGCCGTCATCGGCAAATCCTCGGCTCGTTTGGCCCGCTCGAGATCACGGTGCCGCGGGGGCGGATACCAAGGCCCGAGGGTGGGACAGCGGAATGGCGCAGTGCTGCACTGCCCCGCTATGCGCGGATGACGAAACAGGCGGAGGCGTTGATTGCGGCAACCTATCTCGCCGGTACCAACACGCGGCGGGTAAAGCGGGCATTGGGGGCGTTGTTCAAGGGTGCGGTGGGCAAGGACGTGGTCAGTCGCACCTGGCGAAAGGTGAAGGCAGACTGGGAGGGCTGGAACCGGCGCAGCCTGGCCGATGATGACATCGTCCGGCTGATCCTGGACGGCACCGTGGTGAAGGTTCGGCTCGACCGAAAAGCGACCAACATCTCGCTGCTGGTCGTGCTTGGTGTCCGCCGCGATGGGCAGAAGCTGCTGCTGGCGGTGAAGAACATGGGAGGCGAAAGCGAAGCCGCCTGGCGTGGCGTGCTCGACGATCTGATCGCGCGCGGCATGCGAACCCCGGACCTGCTGCTGATCGATGGCGGCGCCGGCCTGGAACGGGCGCTGGCCAGCCTGTGGCCAAACGTGCCGACGCAACGCTGCACCGTGCACAAGCACCGAAACCTGCTGGCCCATGCCCCCGAAGCGCTGCACGAGGAGGTTACGGCCGACTACAACGACATGATCTACGCCGAAACCAGTGCCGAGGTGATGCGCCGGCGCCGGCTGTTCCTCGCCAAATGGCGGCTGAAATGCCGCGGTGTAGCCGACAGCCTCGAAGAAGCCGGCGATCGGCTCTTCACCTTCACTCGATTGCCCCAAAGCCAGTGGAGATCAGCAAGAACGACGAATGCGGTCGAACGTCTGCATGAGGAGTTCAAGCGCCGGATCAAGACCCAGACCGTCCTGCCCTCGGCCGAAACCGCGGCGATGTTGTTCTGGTCATTGCTCGCATCCGGACAGATCTCCATGCGCAAAGTCGACGGGTGGCAGACACTCGCCGAGCCGCCCGCCTCAATGCATCTTGATCTCGTCGCCTGACCTCGTCATGTTCCACCAACCGGAGACGCCGCCCAAGGCAATTTCCACACAATCCGAGACGCCACCTTCGTGATATAGTGTATTTGAGTTTACTGCCGCTAAACTCACTATCGTCCGGCCTGGCCGGGCGATAGTGAGGGTGTTACGGCGCTAAAACTCGTGAATACTTAGACGGTTATCAATGCGGTCAAGTCGATTGTCGATCCGATCAATCCTCATGGACTGGCCTGAAAAATCACCATGTATGGATGATAATACCAATCTGCCTATCCGATGACTTTTTTGATCCAGTCTCGTTGGGTGATTGAAGCGATTTGTTCTGGCATCTGCATGAACTTGTTCCAGGCGTTTCGGCAGGCGGCAAGAATTTCGTCGTAGCTGTTCCAGACTTGATGGCTGAGGAAGTTGCCGCGCAGAAATTGCCAGATGTTTTCGACCGGGTTGAGCTCTGGCGCATAGGGTGGCAGCGACAACATGCTGATATTGTCTGGCACTGGCAAACGTTCGCCGGCTTGATGCCAGCCGGCACCGTCGAGCACCAGCACGGCGTGCGCGCCCGGCGCGACCTGCG
>JAGWRJ010000474.1 GCA_028869725.1 Alphaproteobacteria bacterium
AGATCAGGACCGAACGGGTCCCAACCCCAGCCGGGCCGCTGCGTCAAAAGCAGGCGGAGATGCATCCGGCGCACGAGCGGGGCTATGAGCGGCTGATGCAGAAGGCCGGTGGCGTGCGGAGCCTCCTCCGCATCATCCTCGTCGTCCGGGGCGCCGCCGGTTGCAGTTTCGTCGCGGATGATTTCGGCGATACGACGCCATTCATACGCCGTGGCAAATTTTCCATCGCGCGCCGCATCGTCGGCACGTTGGGTTGCAAGCTTAAAGGCGTCGCATCCGAACGTGCGGATCAGGGCAAGGGCAACCAGAGGTGCTTCCGAAAGAGCCATTGGAGTTCTCCCCGTCGGCCAGTTGGCGCCCATGCTGTGGCCGCGTCCGGGCCTTGGTCGTAGGCGCTACTATGGTTCGCTCTTGCCGAGGGTTAAATTCGTAAAGTTCCCTAAGCAGTTTCTCCGTACGGAGAACTACGTATAACGCCAAACGCCTGCTACGCCGCTCCTGGCAACAGGCTGTTGCAGTGGCAAAACGGCTGGCAAAACTTGCTGCGGTCGCGCAAGCCTGCCTCAATCATCTGCGAAGGCGAAGGGTGTTGCTGCCTGCCGGAAATGATCCGAACGCAGTTCGCGTCCAATCGGCGGTGCGGATCGGGCAAGGCATTGCGGGCGGTGGCAGAAGCGGCAGGCAATGCCCATGGGTGTGGCTTTGGTGTCGGTGAGCCCATCACCATAGGCAAGCTGTGGTGCGTGGTGTTCGGCGCAGGCAAGGGCGATGGCGCGGGTAACCCGCAAGGCACCGAAGCTGCCGCCGCCGGCGGTGACGGTGCGGGCGATCGACAGGAAGCGTGCACCATCTGGAAGTTCGATCTTCTGGACGAGGACGCTGTCCGGCTGCTCGAAGGCGGCATGCACGTTCCACAGCGGGCAGGCGCCGCCATGGCGGGCAAACGGAAAGCCCGCGCCGTCAAGGCGCTTGGAGACATTGCCTGCCCGATCGATACGGATGAAGAAGAAGGGTACACCCTCCGCACCGGGACGCTGCAGCGTGGTGAGGCGGTGCGCAGCCTGTTCGAAGCTGACGCCGAAGCCTGCGGCCAATGCTTCGACGTCATAGCGCAGATCCTGTGCGGCGCGTAAGAACGCGCGATAGGGCATTAAAAGGGCGGCGGCCCAATAGGCTTCCAGTGCGCGCCGACCCAGCGTGCGGCCATTGTCACTTGTAAAGCGACCCTGATCGAGAAGCGCGTCGATCTGCGCCTCCTGCTCAAGCATGGCCAGTTGCAGGGCCAGCTGAAACCTGCGTCCGGGATGATCGAGGCGGTTGCTCAGCATGACACGCTTGCGGTGATAGTCGTACCATCTGACGGCGCCCACGATGACGCCTGGCTCGACAAAATGAACCTGGAGACGGTGGCGGTCGGCAAAGCGGGCGATGAGAGCTGCGATGGTCGGAAGCTCGCCGGCCAGGGCTTCAGCGCTGTCATCAAGTCCTGGAAAGCAGTTGCGGCGTGCGGCCAGAAATGATCGCGCTTCACTCACCGGATCATTGACGTTGCCACCTTCATCCTCGCCGGTCTCGCGCCGCTCTGCGAGGGCCAGTTCCGATTCCGTCA
>JAGWRJ010000042.1 GCA_028869725.1 Alphaproteobacteria bacterium
AGAATAAGCATATCAGCCCGACTACCCCGGTCACCAATACAAACGCACCTATGCTGAGAAGACGCGCATTCATCACCATCACCATCCCCATCCCCATCCAGCATTCCCTCCGTGTAGAGAGTAATTATAGCTACCGCCCACCTGCAGGGAAACAAACCCGACACCGGTCGCAAGTCCCGCTCCAGGTGTATAACACTCTGACACTCCGCCCCAGTATCCTGCGCTGAAGTTGAAGTCATTGGCGGAGAGCATGTTTTGGAGCAACGCCTGGCTGGGCGTCGCCGTTTGGTCCATCCAATTGACGGTGATGCTGCCAGAAAGAACGGTAGCTGATTTTCCTACCCCAGCACCAAACGGGCGGTAGTACCAATCTCCGTAGCGATCCAACGAAACAGTGCCAGACCACCCGACAACCGTTCCCGTCAAGGGATTCGGGATGGCAAATTGATGTTAGCTGACGCGTAATCGGGCAATCGAAGTAGTCCTGGAAGGCCGCCGCTGCCTCCCCCAAGACCCGGTTGCGCCACCGCCCCAGCTTCCGGTTGCACCATTTGTGCCTAGTCGGAGTGACTAAAAACGATCATTTGGAAGCCGATTACAATCGCCACTATTGCGAAGAAGATAACGTCCGAATGCCCCTTGTTAAGACCTAGAAATGCGCCAAGGAAGGCCATGCCAATTACGATTGCAACAAGCCCGATAGCAAGCAGCCAGCCCTTCCAGTGGACAGGTATCCACATCACAGGGTGCCGCGAAATTCTAAAAGTGTGAAACCAGGGCGTTCTTGTAGTTTGATCACTCATAACGTCGCTCCACTAAAAAGGCGCGCAAAAGGGACGAAAGGTAAGTTCCCCCGAGCGCCAACCGGATCGGTGGTCGTCGTGTAATGGCTATACCCAATCTCCGCGGCAGGACCAAAAGTCATTGAAAAGTACCAAGTGGAGCCTGACGTCGCCCACTGAACCGAAGCAATGCCTGGCATGCTAAAGGTCTTCGTATCAAAGGGCCCGGAGAGTTGATCCATATTCATGGCGTTCGCAAGGAAAAACCCGGCACCAACGCCGGCTCCCAGCCCCCATGCGGTTCCTGGCTGACCTTGTTGGGATGATCCAACGCCATGGCTTCCAAACGCGGCCATCGCACCATAGCTTTGGAACTTGCTCATCGGACCGTTCGAGAAATATCCTCTGCCGAACGAGTATTTGGCCGCCGCACCAGTTCCACCAATCTCCGGAATTGGAAGACCACCAAGTGCATCTGCCGAAAATAGAAGGCCGCCCCCGCATACGAGTGAGCAACTGCCACCATTTGTGTCTTCTGCTCGCCGCGGCTCCTCTATCAGCGGCGAATTATGAACCATTGCGCGACTAAGACTCCTCCCGCAATAATTCCCGAAAAAAAGACGATCATCCAGGCCAGAGAACCGGCTTGACCAGGATGGGGCACGAATTCAAAAAAAAAAAGAACCAACCGAACGATGCAACCAGTAACAACCCTCCGCTGATCAGCGACCAATAACGTTGATTTCGTCCTTGGCGCGTTTGTCCCGACTTCGCACGCCTATTTGCAACCAGCAAATAGGTCAATGCTGTTAGCAGGAACGCAATGCCCATAAAACGTTCGATGCCGGATTGCCAGAATGTAGCCGGCGCGACTTCGACCAAGGCTACTGCCACGCCCATCAATACGAGCGTTACTAGCGCAATGAGCAAGGTTCCTGAACGCATCATCTTCACCCTCGATGCTATTGAGCAGGGCAAAACGCCTGGTGATCGCCCAGTAGGTCACCAGAGGCGCCATTGGCCAGCGCGCTAAGCGGCTCTTTTAGATCAACAGCACTTTGCATCGCGCCAATCAGAGAATTCCTGAATGGTGTGATATCGCCAGTCTGCTTGTAAAGCTCCCATCCAGAGGCCCCTTGGACTGCGATGCCAAGGCCACCGACAACACCGCTACCTGCCGCCAGTGCACCGGCGAAGCCTTGTGCGCCGGGAATCTTCCTAAACGCCCATGCGGTAGTCAGCCCCAATTCACCAGTAGCCTGCATCGAACCACCCAACTTGTACGCAAAATTTAACTTGCTAACGTAATTGGGATAGCACTGTGGCTGAGTTCCACCATTGCCGCCAATCACCATCTCGAATCCGGGCGGGCTCACCGTCGGCGACCCACAAGGTCCTCATGCTCCTGTGCCCCATCCAAGGCAGCCTAAAGCTCCAGGCAAAAGGAAAGGCACAAATCGGAATCAGCCTCAGACGGGCACCGGTTCTGTCGTTGGATTGGAATGCGATCCGGTTACTATGATCGTCTCGCAGCCACCGCAGAGATCGCCGCTGAGATTACACCCTTGTGCGTTGCAGGCATCATTGGACTTAACGTATGGCCTACTCTGTGCCGCCAACCCCGTCGGATCGCTGAGGGATAGCGGGTTATTGAGGACGTAGGTGTAGCGATTATAGCTCTGTCCATCGAAGGGATCGGGCACCGTGGGATCGGCGCTGAGGACACGGTCGATGGTGGGATCATAGATCCGGGCGTTCATGTTGATGAGACACAGGTTGTCCATCATCTCCTGCCCCGTGAAGCCCTTGCCGATCGCACTGGTGATCGAGCAGGTGGTGTCGGGCGAGCCATTGGCATTGCGCCGTTTTCCCCAGGCAACATAGGACAGCCACTCGGTAACGCCAGCCGTTTCGTTGGCGACGGCCGAGCCCGACCCCAGCTGATCGGCGGTGATGTAGCGCACCGCACTGGTACCGCCCGAGAACTTCTCGGCGACAAGGGTGCCCCCGGCATAGATGTAATCCTCCCAGGTCGTGGTCGCCCCCGAAACCACCTTCTGCGACTGGGCCCCCAGAGCGTTGAGATAGGTGGTGGTACTTGAGGAAGAGCCGCTCACCGCCTGAACAATGCGGTGATGGAACGCATCGTAGGTGAAATCGATCGTGGTGGCCCCTTGGGTGATCTGACTGGCCATATTGAAGGCGGTCCAGGAGATGGTACGGCCGGCCCCTGAGGTCATATTGCCGTTCGCATCGTAGGCAAAACTTGGATTGGTGACCCCGTTCACGGTGCCGGTGATGGAAGGTGAGGAGCTTTTCGCCTTCAGGTGAACGAAACAGTCCAGAGGACTGTTTCGAGCGACGAACGCATGGGGATGGGCCTGGCCCGCTGCCGGATAGGCGTAGGTGCCGACATCGGACTTGGAGGTGATGTCGCCCAGCGCGTCGTAGCCGATGCTGGTCGCACCGCTGGCGGTGCACGATGAGCCAATGGCGTACGTGGTGAGGCGATTGAGCTGGTCGTAGCAGAAATACTCGCTATAGCCCTCGATGGTGTCGGTCCGGCTGAGGAGATTGCCGACACCGTCCCAGCTGTATTGCCAGTTGGCGATGCCATTATTACTGCCGGCCGTAACTCCTGTGAGCCGGCCGGTCGCCGGATCGAAGGTCTGGGTTTGGGTGGCACCATTGCCGAAGGTCTCGGAGGTCACCTGGAGCTCGGCATCGGCGCTGTTGGCGGTCCGCCGCTGCTGTTGTCCGTCACCGGGCTCAGATCGCCGGAGGCGGTGTAGGCGTCATTGAGCACGAGGCCGGATGGATAAGAAAGCGAGGCAAGCCGGCCAGAAGGCGCAAGTGACTGGCGATCCCTCACAATTCGGAAAGATCGTGCCAGATTTACAGCAAAATACCGGCTAGCCTCGTTAATCCTTGTAATTCAGGTATAATGCACCATAATTGCTAGGATGATACCCCGTCAAAGAACCGCGACCGTCCTGGCCCGCCTCGATCAGTTCCCAGCCGTGGCGCTGCTCGGACCGCGCCAAGCGGGAAAAACCACGCTGGCCGAACACATCAGCGACGATCGCCCGAGCGTCTATCTCGATCTCGAAGACCCGGCGGACCGGGAGAAGCTGACCGACGCCGCACTCTATTTCTCAGGCCACGAAGACAAGCTCGTCATCCTGGATGAAGTCCAGCGGATGCCGAACCTGTTCCAGACGCTGCGCGGCCTCATCGACAAAGGGCGGCGGCGTAACATGCGGACCGGACGTTTCCTGCTGCTGGGCTCGGCCTCGATAGACCTGCTCAAGCAATTCGGCGAATCCCTGGCGGGTCGCATTGCCTATGTCGAACTGGGGCCGTTCAACGTGCTCGAAGCCAATGGAGAGGGGCGCGAAACGCTCTGGACGCGGGGCGGCTTCCCTGACAGCTTTCTGGCCACCAGCGATGAAGCCAGCACGATCTGGCGCGAGAAATTCATCCGCACGTATCTCGAACGCGACATCCCACAGCTCGGGCCGCGTATCCCGGCAGAAACGCTGCGCCGGTTCTGGACCATGCTCGCCCACGTGCAGGGGGGTGTGCTGAATGCGGCGCAGCTCGCGCGCAGCCTCGGTGTCGATGGCAAGACGGTCGGCCGTTATCTCGACCTTCTGGTCGATCTGCTGCTGGTTCGCCGCTTGCCCCCGTTCCACAGCAATGTCGGCAAGCGCCTGGTCAAATCGCCCAAGGTCTATGTGCGCGACAGCGGCATCGTCCATACGCTGCTGGGCCTTGACAACCGCGAGGCGGTCCTAGGCCACCCGGTCGCGGGCGGCAGCTGGGAAGGCTTTGTCCTGGAAAATCTGCTCAGCGCGGCGCCTGCGCGGATGAATGCGAGCTTCTATCGTACGTCTGCCGGCGCTGAAATCGATCTTGTGCTCGAACTGCCCGGCGGAAAATTGTGGGCCGTGGAAATCAAGCGCGGGCTCGCGCCGCGGCTGGAAAAAGGGTTCCATCACGCCCGTGAAGACCTGCAGCCCGACCAGTGCTTCGTCGTCTATTCGGGGGAGGAACGCTACCCCAAGGCGGAAGGCATCGAGGTCATCGGATTGCGCGAACTGGCCACCATGCTGAGCAGCACGTCGGTCTGATGAGCACCACGGCGTGTGGCTTTGTCCTTGCGGCCGGCGTCGTGGGTCTTTCGACAGGTCATATACAGCCTTCTGTGGTTGCCGCCCGCAATGCAAGCTTCCTTAGCCTCGCGAAAGAGCGTGGCATTGCGCGTGCGCGCGACTTTGATGCGGCGGGCGTCCCGCGCGCCACTCTGCGGCGGCTCCAGGACCTGGGCCTTCTCGTGCGCATAGGCCGCGGCCTCTACCAACCTGCCGATATGGACAGCTCCCCATCCCATAGCCTCGCCGAAGCTGCCCGGGCCGTGCCCCATGGCGTTATCTGCCTGCTGTCCGCGCTTCGCTTCCATGACCTCACCACGCAACTGCCCCATCAGGTTTGGCTGCTGATCGGCCACAAGAAATGGGCGCCCAAGAATCCTCCGGTGTCGCTGCGCATCATGCGCGCCACCGGCGAGGCCCTGACGGCGGGCGTCGAACACCATGTCATCGAGCAGGTGGAGGTGCCCATCACCAGCCCGGCCAAGACGGTTGCCGACTGTTTCAAATATCGCAGCCAAGTCGGTCTCGATGTCGCCATCGAAGCACTAAAGGACTGTATCCGCACCCGCCGCGCCACCGCCGATGACCTCTGGCGGTTCGCCGCCATCGACCGTGTGCAGAACGTCATGCGCCCTTATATGGAGGCGATCCTGTGACCGCCAAACCGCCGCTCAAAAACATCGGCGCTTCCGTCAGGGCGCGCCTCACCCGCATCGCTCAGGAGCGCAAGGAAGACGTCCATCTCGCGCTCACCCGTTATGCCATCGAGCGGTTCCTCTACCGGCTCGGCCAGTCCCCCCATCGGGACCGGTTTGTGCTCAAAGGCGCGATGCTGTTCAGCCTGTGGGCGCCGACGCCTTATCGGGCGACCGGCGACCTTGACCTGCTGGGATATGGCGATGCCGCGCCGGAACGGATTGCGAGCGTCTTCCGGGATATCTGCATAATCGACGTCGCGGATGATGGCGTGGTCTTCAAGCCCGAAACCTTGCGGGCAGAACCGGCCAGGGCCGAAGACGAATATAGCGGCGTGCGGGCCGCGATGATTGCCGAGATGGCCGGTGCGCGTTTGTCCATCCAGATCGATGTCGGCTTCGGCGATGCCGTGACCCCGGCCGCGCGCGAAATCGATTATCCCTCGCTGCTCGACATGCCGACACCCCGGCTTCTGGCCTATCCGCCCGAAACGGTGGTAGCCGAGAAATTCCAGGCGCTGGTCGCGCTCGGCATGCTCAACAGCCGCATGAAGGATTTCTTCGATCTTTGGGCGATCGGGGAAACCTTTTCCTTCGACGGCTCCGTCCTCGCCGAAGCGATCCGGGCGACCTTCGCGCGCCGCGACACGGCCCTGCCACGGCAAACGCCCATCGCTTTGACTGCGGCCTTTGCCGAGGACGCCGCGAAGCAAGCCCAGTGGCGTGGATTTCTGCGTCGCACGGCTTTGTCCATGGCGCCGGAACCCT
>JAGWRJ010000475.1 GCA_028869725.1 Alphaproteobacteria bacterium
CGGCACGCGCCTCGCCCTGTTTGGCAGCGATATTGCGCAGCGTGGCGGGGATGGATGGGAGGTTCTGGGCAGATATCTCAGACATAATGGCTCCGGTGCTCGGTCAGGCCGATCCTATAGTATCGCGGGCGCTGCGGAAGAGGTGCGGCGGTCATTGCCGCAGAGGCCTGTGTGGCACCCAAATCACGATGGCGGGCAGGAGATGCAGACCTCACGGCGGGCGCTGATCTGAGGGGCGTCCCCCCGGAAAACCCATTGTTTTGACGAAGACGTCAGACTGTATGTGTGAAAGCGCGCCTTGGACCTCGACGTATCTCCGTATGAACGGCTCCTTCCTTTGGCGGTGGCGGCAAAGCCTATACAGGAGGCAGTCCTCCTGACCCCTCATCGGCCTGCCGCCTGCCCTGCCATATGCCGCTTCACCGGGGTCTTCGCGCCGCTCAGCTAGGCGAAACCACGACCTGATCTCTTACATGTGGAGCGGTGGTGAAGAGGCACCCAAACAAATGTTGGACACGATATGGTGACCTATTCGTGGGCTATCCGAACAGTCGCGATACTGGTCGGGTAATCATCAGGCTGATCGGCCATTCATCGGTAATAGAACAGCTTTCCGATCTATCGCAGGTGTTTGACCTGGCGACACACTGGCTCGCGCGCCGGATTTAGGTAGGTGCCAGGACAGCCTTCTCTGAACCAAGACGATTGACCGAGAGATCTGTCCGATAAGAGCACGTCATCCCTGCTAGCCGGCGCGCCTGTAACAACCAGGAGGTCGACATGAAATATCACATTTACGCCTTCGCAAGCGCATTACTGGCATTTAGTCCGCTTCAGATGAACGCGAACGCCCAGGAACAGCAGACTGTATCCTATGATGATCTGGATATCTCGACGTCTTTGGGACGTAGCCTGCTTATGACACGTGTGTATTCGGCCGCAAAAGTGGTGTGCGGCGAAGGCAGCGAGGTCCATCGCCAACTTAACTACCTTTTGGATAAGGCGAGGCGTGAATGTGTACGCGACGCAGTTGGGCAGGCCTTGCTGACCCTGGAAGTCAGAACCGCACACCTTTCAAACGCCGAAGAAGGCCGCGAGGCAACTGCCCGGTGAAGGCGGCCAGGAGCCACGCCCTATTTGGCACCGCGTAAGGGCGTGCGGGTTGCGCGCCGAAGCCCGCCCCAGGCATGCCCTCATCCGAGGATATCCGTTGAGGCGACGCTGGATTGGAAACTACCCAGTTCAGCGTCGTGTGGTCCTACCAGTACGTGGTGGTATTCCGTAACATACTGCCCACCCGCGCCCCTTTTCGTCATTGCTGTCTTCTGCGCGGATACCTCAATCTTTGGCCCGGAGCCCACGGCCCGTGCAAGTGACAATGTCCGCCATGGCGCATCTCAGTATGGAAGGGTGGTCGTGACGGTACTTTGGCTGTTGGAGGCGAGGGCCGAAACCGTTGCCAACGCCATCGAACCATACTTCGGCAGGTTAGATTATCAGAGCATTCATTGATCAGGCGGCCAGGTGCTGCAGAGAACTATCGTTGTCCTACATCAGAAATCGCTTTGGCGGCCGAATTAATGTTCGAATATGGCTATTGCCAAGGCAAAGATCATTTCCGAACTGGGAGAGCGTTCCCTGTTGCTGCCGGAGCTTGTAGCTGACGCTCTGGCAGCCAATGCGCGAATCAAGTTCGCGCTCGGATGGCTTCAGGCTGCGGAGGCCGTAGCAGGCGGTCGAAGCGCGACTTTTAATCTGGAAGCCGAGCGGGCACTCGCCGGGCTTTCCGGTGATCCTCTATATGACCCTCCTGGCGCGGTAGTCCGGCGTGGAAACGCTGTTTTCATTCCTGGCGCTTCCCGGGTCTTTTCCCACATGATGGACGATCTTGCGAATATGCAAACGGCGGTCAAACTTGGCGCGACCGCGGCTAATCTCAGTTCATCACAACTTGCACAATTTTCACGCCGCAGTGAAGCGTTTTCCGGGCGTGTAACCGTGCAGGACGATTTGGTACCGGTTGGGCTGATTTCGTCTTTTGCTGCGCCGGCACAGCCAGGCCGGGACACGTTTCATTCCCTGGTGATGGATCTGCACAAGGCATTGAATTCTGTGGCGGTTGCCATCGCGGAAGAGGAGATCGATGGCGCGCGTGTCTTTCGCCTCGGTGACAGTGACCGAGATCGGGTGAAGGCCTTTATGCGCGGCCTCAACCGCACCGCGCCGCTCAAGTTTGATCATCCCGGCCTTGCCACAACATCGACACGTGATGGTGCGCGACTAATCATACAAAATGACGTCGGCATCACGAGTGCGCATGTCCTGATGGCGTACGTGGAGGAGCTAAAAATCTCTGTCGTTTATAGTGACATCCACGCCCGACGGATCGAATTCCTGCGTCGCCGCCTCGATGGGTTCAAATGGACAGTGGCGAACCATCCTTCACCAGAGGCCGGAGGCAAGATGCTCCACCTCGCGACAGGTGTTCTCGATGCACCGGACGTCAGGCATCTCGACCAGATGCTTGAGCA
>JAGWRJ010000476.1 GCA_028869725.1 Alphaproteobacteria bacterium
AGGGGCTCAGCGTATGTGGAAAAAACAACTGCGGAAATACGAGCGCTGCCGCAGTCCCATAAACAAAGAAATCATACCATTCGATCGATGCCCCTGCCGCCGCCGCAAGCGCGATCTTCGTCACGGATCTGGTCGGTGTGTCGGTGGTCATGTGCGCTCTGCCCCCTGGATCTGTTTGACGCGCGCGCGATTACGTCTGGATTCCCGTCCGTCAGGCGCCGCCGGCTTTGGCGGCGAACCAGGCTGGTGCTGCCGCGTATGCTCTTTGCAGCCGCACCCTTTGACGTGCCACTTCCATCCGGACCCGAACGCATCCTCGCCCCAGGCTGGATCCCAGGGTATTTATTCATTCATAGAATAATGAATTTTGTAAGGGACACAACTATGCATCCTTGCGCCCCACTCGCCGCAAGGATGGCGCGACCGGCAAGAATGCCCCCTATGCGTAGGACACGAAAAAACATGGCGCGGCGCCCATTCCGGGCAGCCCCCTGCATGCCACATGCTGTATCCTGGGCAGGCAGAATGAGCGGCGATCGGTGAAGAGACGCCGGCGGACTGCGTCCTGTCCAGACAACGCCCTATCCGGACACCGGCCCCAAAAGAGCGGCAGCGACGTACATTTGCGTACGTCGCTGCTGCAGTAACCGGATGATCGGTGCGTAAGGATCAGCGCTTCGAGAACTGGAAGCTGCGGCGGGCTTTGGGCCGACCATACTTCTTGCGCTCGACCGTGCGGGGGTCGCGGGTCAGGAAGCCACCGGATTTGAGCGCAGCGCGCAAAGCTGGCTCATAGGCGATGAGTGCCTTGGAAATGCCGTGGCGCACCGCACCAGCCTGGCCAGAAAGGCCGCCGCCCTTGACGCTCACGATCACGTCGAACTGGCCATCGCGGTTGGCCGCGATCAACGGTTGGCGCAAAATCATGCGCAGCACCGGACGGGCAAAATAGATCTTCTCTTCCTTGCCGTTCACGGTGATGACGCCGCGACCCGGCTTGATCCATACGCGGGCGACTGCGTCCTTGCGCTTGCCCGTGGCATAGGCCCGGCCCTGGGCATCACGATTGGGATGTGACGACTGGGCCTTCTCCGCCTGCGATTCCGCGGTCGGAGCCTTGATCAGCGTGGATTTCAGATCGCTGAAGCTTCTCACTTAATCCGCCATGATCAGGCCACCTTCGTTTTGCGATAGTTCGTGTTCTTGGGATTCATCGAGGCAATGTCCACGCGCTCAGGCTTCTGAGCCTCATGCGGATGCTCGGTGCCCGGATAAACGCGCAGATTGGCCAGTTGCTTGCGGCCCAGCGGTCCGCGCGGGATCATCCGCTCGACCGCCTTCTCGATGATGCGCTCGGGAAACTTGCCGGCCATGATGGCACCGGCCGTACGCTCCTTGATCCCACCGATATAACCGGTGTGGTGATAGTAAACCTTGTCCTTCAGCTTATTGCCGGTCAGCAACACCTTGGCGGCATTGATGACGATGACGTTGTCGCCGCAATCCATATGAGGCGTGTAGCTGGGCTTGTGCTTGCCGCGCAGTCGGTTGGCAACGAGGCTCGCGAGCCGGCCAACAACGAGACCTTCGGCGTC
>JAGWRJ010000477.1 GCA_028869725.1 Alphaproteobacteria bacterium
AAGCGGCTTTCCAGGGTTGCCGTGCATCCTCGATCCTCGAAAACTGGTCGAGCAGAACGCGTAGCCGCGGCTTGGCTGCAAAGTCTGACACCTCTTCCATCGAACCCTCCCGAATCGGCAGGATCTCACAGAATCAGCCCAGCCCCCTCCGCCAGAACCGTTGCTTCTCCGTCAATCATAAAAAGCCGCTAACCCAACTTAGCCACCCTGGACTTGCCCACTATTTGGGTTGCTTTTGACCCGGATCCGGCCCAATTGTCCATTGGAGTAAGAGAGCGGCATAGATGGCTTGGGTAACGACGTCAATTAGGCTCAAAAGCCTGAAAAGCAGGCGGGCGACACCAAAATTGCGGCGAGTATTCGCTGCTTTGAGCCTTGCGGGCTCCGATACCCTTGTTCTTTTGCTGGCGTATTGGCTTTTCCGTTATCACCGCTTAGCGCCCCATGTTATCGCATTTCCAGGCACAAAGCTTTCTCCTGGGTCCCTTTCAATTGATGTATTTTTGATTTGCGCCGCGGTCTTCCTCGCTGCGAGGCTATGGTCAGGTGACTACACGCGGCGAACCCTTTTTTGGGAGGAAACCAGGGAAACGACTCATAGCCTCGTCCTACTATCTCTCATCGATATCGGTGTAAGCCTCGCATCCGCTGTCCCGCTCTGGCCTCACATAGTTGGAAGCTGGATAGCGGCCATTTTGCTGGTGCCGATAGCACGGCATGGCACCCGCCGCATGGCGAGACTATTGGGCCTTTGGGATGTTCCAGCTGCACTGGTAGGATCGGGACCCAATGTGGCCAAAGTATACAGCGCACTGAAAAATTCTCTTGCCCTTGGGTTCGATATCCGTGAGGTCATACATACACGGCCCGAGACGCCATCAGACGAACGGCTATACCCTCTCACCCGGTGGTCTATCGAAGGCGAGGAGAACATCAGCCAAAGGCTGATCCGCTCTCGTATCGAACAAGTTATCATAGTCCCCGAGGGATCTGATCCAGAGCGCATGGGGACAGTGCTACAGCACCTCGTGGGCGCACAGCTACGCGTGTTGATCGTTCCTCAAATGCATGGCATCCCACTCCTTGGGCTAAAGACCACATATCTTTTTGGCCACGACCTGTTGTTGCTAACCACCCGAAATAACCTTGCCCGCCTTCCTAGCAGAATCATAAAGCGCCTCGCCGACTTTTTCGGAGCCGCCATCCTTATCTCGGTGCTAACGCCACTGCTGGCGTGCATCGCGATTGCCATTAAATGGGAGAGCAGAGGGCCAGCGCTCTTTATTCAGGAAAGAGTTGGTCGCAATGAGACACTTTTTCCGTGTTTTAAATTTCGAACAATGGTGATGGACGCTGAGGCACAGCTCGCTGCCTGGCGCGAGCAGCACCCCGATCTATATGAGGAATATGTCCGTTCCAATTTCAAACTAAAGCAGGACCCTCGCGTCACGAAAATGGGCCAATGGCTTCGTCGGACGAGCCTCGATGAACTGCCTCAACTATTCAATGTACTTGTCGGGCACATGAGCCTAGTCGGCCCTCGTCCGCTCCTTACCCGCGAACTCCCTGATTACGGTGCCGGTATTGACCTCTATTATCGGGTAAGGCCCGGCATCACAGGGCTTTGGCAAACGCGCGGCCGAAGCGACACCCGATTTCAGGACCGCGTCACGTTCGACGAATGGTACATTCTCAACTGGTCGTTCTGGTACGATATTGTCATTTTGCTTCAGACCGCATGGATCGTGGGCAGCGGTAAAGGCGCATATTGAGATCTGGAGATCCTGTTCTGACAGGAACCTTGGTCCGCCTTAACAGGCCGCTGAAAAGCAGCTTTGATGGCCGTTTTTGCTGATTTACCCGGAGAGGACAGGCCTATAGAACCGCCATCGATGTCGATGGTGTGGAACCCGTATTAGCTTTGGTTTAGCCTCATCCTTGAACCCCCGGTCAAATTCACCTTGTTGCGGCCGCCATTTTGGGCAGGTGCACGAGATTGTAGGCCGCGGCGGTGAGCATGACGAACCATTCGACCTGATCGCGGCCACAATAGCGGGTTGTGCACTGTCATTCGGCGCGTAATAAGGGCGCTGACGCACATTTGGTGCAGTAGAGATCAATTTGCACCGAGTAGCCTCGCTTCAAGGAGATCGAGCTTTGCGCGGCCATACATCTGGCGCTTGACGAGCTTAAGCTTGGTGATCTGCCCTTCGGTTTGCCCATTGGACCATGATGACGAGATGGCTGCGCGTACAGCTGCTTTGTCTTTGATGACGCCGTTGGCGAAGGATACGACGAGGCTGCCCTTGGCACGGTCGATCCACGGATCGAGTTCCTTTTCGGCCTTCCTTCGTAGCATGGCGTGGAAGGCAGCAATAATCTCACGCGCTTCGACGAGCAACGGCACGCACGCCTCAATGGCCGCGACGAGGACGGTCTCGGATTTGGACAGCGTGTCCCTACCGATAGTGAGCAGGCGCGCCATGGTCCGTGCAGCGGGAACGCGTTGCAGGGTTTCGGCACCGATTCGATCGGCACGGCGGCGGCGCGTGGCCCATTCACTCACAACACGCAGCGAGCCGCGGAAGCCTTGCCCTTTGAGGCGACGCCACAGAGCCGTAGCGTTGTGATGGCCCTTTGCCCATTCTGCATCGAGCCAGGGCAGATAGGGTTCGAGCGAGTTCTCACGGACGCGGAAGACATCCGAGCGTTGGCCCCGCACTATCTTCCGGACCAGACCGCGGCTATAGCCGGTCGTGCGCACGATGGCCTTGATGGTCTGCCCCCTGCCGGCAAGCGCCAGAATAGTGGCGTTGGTGTCTTCCCGGCGGAGATAGCCTTCGTACTGGATGCGCTCGGCCGCCGTCAGCAAATCCGGGTTTATGGTCATGGTGCCCACGGCGCTACGGATTTGGCGCATCGAACCGCGTACGGCAGCAAGGAAGGCATGGCTTGCATTCTCCATCAGGTGCCAGCGGTCGGCAACCTGAACGGCTTGAGGCAGCGCTTTAGCTACAGCCAGAGCATACCCACCGCCGCGGTCACGGGTGACGACGGAGATTTGTGGCTGGCATCTCAGCCAAGCCTGGGCGGTTGCCGGCTCCCGGTCCGGCAGCAAGGCAATTGGCTTGCGCCGCTCAAGGTCGCAGATGATCGTGCCATAGCGCTGATTGCGCTTCCAGGCCCAGTCGTCGATCCCGATCACGTCAGGCGAGGGAAAGGGCGCCTTGCCGCGTCGCCGGACAGCCCGTAGCAGCGTATCGTTGCTCACCGGCAGCATCAGCCGCCGCGTCATGGCAGCGGCAGAACGACCGCCGAGGGCAAGCCCAAGATGATAGACGAGGCATCCCAGCCGCGCCGTGCGCCGTGCCGATGGCACCAATACATTCGGATCGAAGCGCTCGGCGAATATCCGGCGTACACAGAGAACGGCCTCACAGCGAAAGCGGCGGGCAATCACCTCCAGGCGGACAGGCCGGCCGGCGACCGGCCGGTCAGCCAAGCGGCGCGTGTAACGGCTATGAACCCGCCGCGATACGCCTCCGCAGCCCGGGTAAACGCTGGCAGTGGCAATGCTGCGGACGGTGATCACCGCTGTGGCACCATCCAAGATGGCCCCTTCGACGGCGAAGCCGGGCGGAACGAGAGCGGACGGCCGGAATGCATGCTGCATCGTGCTGATTCCCTTGCGAAAACAACACGAGAGGAATCCCAAACTTCATCAAAAATGAGTCTGAGCCCTTATTGCATGCCGAATAACATTGTGCACCCACCGATCGCCGAGTGGCGGTTGGTGTCGTTCTGGGCAACATGCGGTGTGCAGCCCTGCCCCCGGCAGCCAGCGACAATGGCGATCGTATCATATTCTTGTCGGCGCCGACGGCGCTACCTAGCAGGCTGCTGAAAAACTCAGGCTTTGACAGCTTTGAGAACGGCTTCATCGCCGCCGCTGAAGGCGAACTCAATTTCAAGTGAACCGTGCTCGAGATGAGCAGAACCGGTACCATCGACCTGGTCCATTTCGTCAAATCCTTCCCAGTCGAACCAGATAGATTGTTTCGCGTAATCGATACGAAGTGTCGCCTGAAGTGCGCCGAAGGCAATTTCACCTCGTCCGTCGCCACCGATCTTCAGCTTTGCAGGTCCACATAGGTTCAAATACTTCTTATCCCAGATGTCCGCCTCAACAAGGCGCCAGCATCCAATCAGCCGGCAGCTTCTTGCGGCACTCATGTCGCATGCTCCGCATTCAAAAGATTGGACAGGCGAACGAGATTGTAGGCCGCGACCGCGAGGTTAAAGCTCTGGGCGACGCGGCGTCGACCTCGGAATTTGGTCTTGGACAAACCTGCCACTACCTTGACCCAACCAAAGATCTCTTCAATGCGCTTGCGTGCTCTCTGCGAGGCATCGTAGCCAGGGGGTGGAACAATCTTCTTTCCACTCCAGCCATACTCGTAGCGCAAGGCGGTGTGAGCAATAAGTCCCCGATCTTCCAGGGCTTGCCGAAAGCTCCACGCATGATAGGCCTTGTCGGCTCCAAGGGTAGCGTTCGGCGGCACCGCAGCGGCGTTGATCATGGCAAGTGCCACCTCACGCTCCGCGAGCCCATTTGCAGGTGTGACCTGGGCCGCAACGGCTAAGCCGTTCCAATTCTCCATCAGCACGTGCCCCATGTAACAGAGCTGGGCCGGCTTTCCTCTCCCTTTGCGATATAGACGAGCCTCCGGGTCGGTGGTCGAGGCATGGGTAGCATTGCGGCGCTTTTGGCCATGGAAATCGTCTGAGCCACTCCCACCTGACCCGTTTGAATCCGGCTCCTTGGGTTGAAAGCTCTTCATGCCGGCCCAGGCTTCAATCAGCGTAAGCGCTCGCTAAACCACATTCTTTTCTGAGGCGCTGTGGCGCCCCATCTTTCTGACCTCGACCAGAACGGAGGTGAAGAGATGGCCGGTGAACTCACGAAGCATCAGCGACAGTGCCTTGAGCATTTGCGACAAGCCGAAGCCCTGGACATGTCGCTGACCGAGTATGCCCAGGCTCATGGGGTCAAGGTCCGCATGCTCTATGACGCGGTGGTCCACTTCCGAAGAACGGGCATGATGGCCAAGGCCGTGAAGGGGACGAGGCCGCATAAGCCGCGGGTGGAACAGAAATCGACGGCGCTGGCGAGCCCGTTTGTGGCGGTGCGTATTGAACCTGACCGGACGCCATTCCCGGTCCTTCGGTTGCAGCATGTTGGGGGCCATGTGCTGGAGTTTGGCGCCTGGCCTGCGGCAGATTTTTTGAAAGCCATTCTAGCGGAGGGCCGGGATGCTGCGTCCTGACCGGCGGATTGAGCGGGTCTACCTGCATCGCGCTCCGATCGACATGCGCCGGCAGATTGATGGGCTTGCAGCGCTTGTTGAGGGGGTTATGAAAGCAAATCCCTTCGACACGTCGCTGTTCGTGTTCATCAACAAGCGACGCAACAAGCTGAAGATTTTGACCTGGGAGAAAAACGGCTTCGTGCTCTGGTACAAAAGGCTTGAACAACAGAAGTTTGCCTGGCCGGTGAAGGCGAATGAGATGGTGGTGACGCTTTCCGGCGAACAGTTGAATTGGCTTTTGGACGGCTATGATGTGTGGCGGATGACACCGCATAAAAGTCTATCGGTTGCGCATATTGGCTGATTCCTTTGGTTCTCGGGCATGGTATAGAACGCCATGCCCGGCGCGAATCAAACATCACCGAATACCGATGTTGATAGACTGATGACGCGTGTGCAGTTGCTCGAACAGGAAAACCGCTGGCTGAAGCAGCAGCTGTTTGGGCGCTCCTCGGAAAAGCGCGAGAGCCGGCCTCCTGCCAACCA
>JAGWRJ010000478.1 GCA_028869725.1 Alphaproteobacteria bacterium
CGTGCAGGGTATGGCGGGGACAAACAGCGTTTCGAGATATTGCACCTGCGCAGGCGGGCGACGCTTTGGCCCGTGTCCACAAACGTGACTCGGTTCTGTAAAGTTCATGAACTGTCTGCAAAGAAGGCGCCGCCTGCCTGCCACCGAGGTCATGGCTGAAGGTGTTCGAATCTGCACGTGCAGCCTTCATCGCCATGAAGCGGACAGGCCAACTGGCCCTGCCTGGCATTGGTGCTTCGGATTGCGCACTGCGGCATGGCTCGCGCGAACCTAGCGCCGGCCATTTTCCACGTACCGCGTTCACGGCACGCACAGCGTCTAGCGGCGTTTCAGCCACTGGCGTAAGCGTCCAATCGCCGCTTCAGTCTGTGCCTCAGAAACCGCAAAGCTGATGCGGACGAAGCGATGACCTTCCACCGGGTCAAAATCCACGCCGGGCGCGAGGGCAATACCTGTGTCCTCGAGCACCTCCTTGCACAACGAGAAGCTGTCGTTCGTCAGGTGGCTCATGTCGGCATAGATGTAGAACGCGCCTTCGGGCGGTGCGATCTTGGAGATCCCCATATGCGGAAGGGCGTTGACAAGACGCTCCCGGTTACGCCGATAGACCTGCACATGGCTATTGAGCACATCGCGGTCTTCGAATGCGGCAAGTCCCGCGTGCTGGCTAAGCGAAGGCGCCGACAGGAACAGATTGCCAAGGTAACTGCGCGCCCGCGTCACCAGATCAGGTGGCACAAGGAGCCAGCCCAGGCGCCATCCGGCCATGCTGAAATATTTGGAGAAGCTGTTGATGACGAGGGCGTTGGGCTCGAATTCCAGCAGCGAATGGGTCCGCGGCCCATAGCTGAGACCGTGATAGATTTCATCCGAGATGATCGTAATGCCGCGGGCGCGACAGACCTCAGCGATCGCAGCAAGCCCTGCTGCATCGATGATCGTGCCGGTAGGGTTTGCGGGGCTTGCCACGATTACCCCAGCGGGCGCGGGATCAAGACTGGCGATGAGGCTTGCGGTCAGCTGAAAGCGTGTGGAGGCATCGCAGGCGATCTCGACCGGAACCATTCCCAATGCCCGCAATGTGTTGCGATAGGCGACGTAGCCTGGTCGTGCCAGGGCAATGCGCGCACCGTGGGCGAAGCGGCTCAGCAGTGCCAAAACAAGAGCCGGCGAGGCTCCGCAGGTCAGGGCAAAGCGGTTGGGTTCGATCTCAAGACCGTAGCTGTCGCGGTAATGGAGGGCGAGCCGCTGGCGCAGGGCAGGGCTTTCCCAATAGCCCATGGGGTCCTGGTCAAGGACCCGATGGGCGGTGGCGATGGCTGACGGCGGTGCGCCGGTCGAAGGTTGTCCGAACTCCATATGAATGATCGAACGGCCTTCGGCTTGCAGCGCATGGGCGCGGGCACTGATGGCAATGGCACGGAAAGGCTGGACGTCGCTGTGCATGATCAAGGGCTCTGTTCTCGCCCGATGTGGACGTATCTGAGTTTGAATCCCTTTACATATCGAAAAGGCGTGCCTTGTACCACCGCGGGCCGTTCATGGTTGTGATGGTGATCACGGGCGGGCTAATCTTCTTCCGATTTCGGGTCTCCTGCCTTTTTGCGGCCGCCTTCCAGCCATTGCGCAAGCGCCGGCGTCGTCGCGCGCTGCACAATTGCGTCGTAGCGCGAAATATCCTCCGGGCCGAGATATTGGCGCCAGCGGCCGCTCAAGCCCTGATTGATGAAGCGCTCGGCGCCGCGGTCGAAGGTGGTTCTGAGCGCCGGATTGAGCGCGTCGCCGTCCTTCTTCATGGTCTCAAAGCGCGCTGCCTCGACAAGTGCGGGCATGATGCTTCCGGGGAGCGCGATGTTGAGAAACTCCGCTATGCGCCACATCTCGCCCTCCAGATCCTCCTTGAGGTCGTTGTAATGGACAAGCAGGAGGTTGGGCCGCCGCCGCTCGCGCCAGTAGGTGGCCTCGAAGGCAAAATAGTCCAGGTTTGCAGTCGCCTTGCCTTCAATGCGGTCATTCAGCGCGACCTCGAGCTCGCCAAACCACTGCAGCAGAAAGTCGCGCGGTGCCTCAGGCGCGGGCGGGGGAGGTGCTGCGGGAGGTCCGTCGCGCTCCATGGCAAGAGCCATTGCCTTTGATGCGATCCTGGCTCTCATTTCGGGCCTGAAGCCCTGCTGATGGTTCATCCAGGACAGGCGCGCATCGCGCCCGTCACGGGCCACATGAATATATTTGACGTTGTCCCAGAGGGGCAGGGCATCGAAGGGCAGATGAGATTTGACGAAGCGGCGATGGGTCTGCGCCTTCAGCCTGGCGATGTCGTCTTCGAGCGCATCAAAGAAGGTACAGTCGAGCCATGGAGAGATCTTTCCCACGGGGCGTATCTGCGGCGACTGGAACACCAAAAGATCGGTTATACGCTGCATCCATGTCGTGCCGGATTTCGGGAACGTCGCGATCACGATGTCATCGTCGCGTGGCTCAAAGTGATTCCAGCGGCGACTGTCCAGGGCTGGTGTTCGAATCTCTTGAAGTGGCGAGCGCAGCAACGTGACCATGCCGGTCTCCTTTTGTGGCGACGGCCCGCCGCCACGGCGTTGCGTGATGCTAGCTCGGTTTCTTCCGGGGCGCATAGCCTCTTTTGCGCCCGCGACGACCCATCCGGGCAACACTGTCGAGACGCAGATCAGCAAGGCCAGCAATGTCATTTCAGCCGGGCGGAAGCCTCTCCCAGTGACGCAGTTCCGGACAATGCAGTAGTGGCCCAGACACTATCTTGCAAATGCCCGTGCGCGGTGGCGCTGCGGCCATGCAAAGCCCGGATTGTGTAGCGGTGTCGTCACCGAAGCATCGCACCTTGAGGCGTTGTTGAAGCGACGTTTCAGGACTTGCCCCAGTTCACCTTCGCGCTTCCTGCGTGACGCGGGCAGCGCAGTTGACAGAATGCTGCATAAATATATCGTGTTATAATAATATGGGAGGAGGGTGGAATGCAGTTCCAGCTTGTCGCCTCCGGGCTTCAGTTCCCGGAAGGGCCGATCATCATGGCCGATGGCTCGATTGTGCTTGTTGAAATAAAGCGCCGCACTC
>JAGWRJ010000479.1 GCA_028869725.1 Alphaproteobacteria bacterium
ATTGGCCGCCGAGGCGCTGGAGCCATTGGCACCAGGCAGCCCGCCCAGCTGGTCGACCAGCCGGGCGTAGGCGTCGAGATAGGCCTGCGTCAGCACCTGGCCGATTTCCGTATTGGCATAGCTTTCGGCGCCGAAGGCTCCAAACCCCGACCAGCCGCCGCCGCCAAGTCCCCCTCCGAAGCTGACATCGGTCTTCTCGGCATGACCTTCTTCCATCGCCACCTGCTCAGAGGAGCGTACATCGGTCAGCGTCAGCACCACATCTGCGGTCTTGTCACGAATGTTGATGCCACCGATGATCGCTCCAGCGCTTCCACCCAAGAAGCCGCCGATCAGCCCGCCGAGATTGGTCCCACCCGCGTCGGCGTTCTTGGACACGATGTCGGGTACCAGCACATAGTCGGCGGCCTTCATCTGCCCCTTGCCAATGTTCGAGCCCGGGCGAAATTCGCCGCCGGAGGCGATCTGGCGCTCCCGTTCCAATGCCGCCATCCCCTTGCCGCGATCAACCAGGGTGAAGCAGTGCGAACGCATCACGAAGACCTTGATCAAAGCTTCAGGCGAACCAAGGTGATATGCGCTCCACCAATCATGGTCGGGCTCGACCACGGCGAGAGCACCGAGATTGTGGGTACAGACCGGAATCTGGGATTCTCGGCGCTCGGTCTGCTGCCCCGCGGTTTCGCCATAGGCGCGTGCACCCACCGCTGATCCTGCGAGCAGAGCGGCGGTGAGGGCGGCGGCCCCCGTCTGTCTGACTATGCGCATGCTGCTCCCCCGTCTGCTGCCACTTGTTCAGTTTGTCACAGCCGAGGCGCGGCAAAATTGATGGGACGCAAGGTTTTTGCAGAAGTTCTGCACGCAGGACCGCGCGGACCGCGGCTTTGACCCGGTGCCGTGCTCCTCCCATGTGGCATGGGGTGGCGGCTGTTGCTGTGTGTCACCGCCGGTACCGGGCTTGAGAGGGCAGAGAAAACCTAGATCAGAATTGGTCTTAGCCGCCTGTGGCGATACCGAAGAGCAGATTCGCGATCAAAGCGAGCGGGTGCTGGACCCGCTGTGCCTGGCCCTTTAATCGCACCCGGCATCGGGTCTTCTCCCCCCGCTCTGTTCAGGGACGAAGAAGAGTCTGGCAGAGCACGGCGCGCCGCTTCCGCAACGCTCAGTCACGCAGCTTGGCTCTCACACCAGCGCGCCATGGCAATGCTTGAATTTGCGACCGGAGCCGCAGGGGCAGGGCGCATTGCGCTGCACCTTGCCCCAGGTCTGCGGATTGTTCGGATCCACCTGAACGTTCTCATTGCGGTGTACAAACGGCGTGTTGGCCTTGGCCATCGCGGCGCCGTAGTCGGCACTGTCGAACTCGTTTTCTCCCGTGCTGGGGTCGGCATGCAGCGCCTGCAGCTGTTGGAGACTTGGCTCTTCCAGTGTTGGTGGTGCCTCAACATTGATCTGCAGCTGCATCAGCTGACTGATAACGTCAATGCGCAGCTTGGAAATCAGTGCCTCGAACAGGGCGAAGGCTTCCTGTTTGTACTCGTTGAGGGGGTCAAGCTGACCATAGCCTCGCAGCCCCACATACTGGCGCAGATGATCAAGATTTACGATATGTTCGCGCCAGTTGTGATCCAGAGTCTGCAGCAGCACCGTCTTCTCGACGTAGCGCATGATATCCGGCCCAAAGTTGGCGGCGCGTTCTGCGGCGCGCTCCTCGACGGCTTTGGTCAGGCGCTCATGCACTTCCTCTTCGGCAATGCCTTCTTCCTTGGCCCATTCGACGACGGGTAATTCGAGCCCGAATATTGTCCGCACCTCTTCTTCAAGGCCGGCCGAATCCCACTGTTCGGCATAGGCCTTCTCCGGAATGTGACGGGCAACCAGCTCGTCGATGACAGTGGCACGGAATTCCCTGATCTGGTCGGCGACATCGTCGCTTTCCATGATTTCCTTGCGCTGTTCGAAGATCACGCGCCGCTGATCGTTGAGCACATCGTCATATTTGAGGATGTTCTTGCGGATCTCGAAGTTGCGGTCTTCGACTTTCTGCTGCGCTTTCTCCAGAGCCTTGTTCACCCACGGATGGGCGATGGCTTCACCCTCCTGAAGACCGATGCGCTTGAGCACCGATTCCATGCGGTCCGAACCGAAGATGCGCATCAGATCGTCCTGCAGCGACAGGAAGAACTTGGATGCTCCAGGATCACCCTGACGGCCGGAACGTCCGCGAAGCTGGTTGTCGATGCGCCGGCTTTCATGGCGTTCGGTGCCGACGATGTAGAGCCCCCCGGCCGCCAGAGCCTTTTTCTTGTTCTCAGCGACCTCTTCGCGGATCTTTGCCGCCATGCGGGCTCGTTCAGCTTCGTCGGCGATGGCGCCCAACTCGTTTTTGATACGCATATCGGCATTGCCGCCGAGCTGGATATCGGTACCGCGGCCGGCCATGTTGGTGGCGATGGTAACGGCCCCACAAACACCAGCCTGTGCCACGATGCTGGCTTCCTGTTCGTGGTACCGGGCATTGAGCACGTTGTGCGAAATCTTCTTCTTTTTGAGCAGAGCTGAGAGTTCTTCGGACTTTTCGATCGACACGGTGCCTACCAGGACCGGCTGACCACGGCTCTGGCTATCCTGGATCAGCTTGACGATGGCGTTGTATTTTTCTTCCACCGAGCGATAGACCTCGTCATCGTGATCGAGGCGGGCAATGGGCAGATTGGTCGGGACTTCGATGACATCGAGCTTATAGATGTCCATGAATTCAGCCGCTTCGGTCAGCGCCGTGCCGGTCATGCCTGCCAGCTTCTTATAGAGGCGGAAGTAGTTCTGGAAGGTGATCGATGCCAGCGTCACGTTTTCCGGCTGGATCTCCACCCCCTCCTTGGCTTCCAGTGCCTGATGCAGCCCTTCCGAATAGCGACGGCCGGGCATCATGCGCCCCGTGAATTCGTCAATGATCATGACCTGGTCGTCCTTGACGATGTAGTCACGATCCTTGAGGAAAAGCTTGTGGGCCTTCAGTGCCTGGTTGACATGATGCAGAAGGGTGATGTTCTCGATGTCGTACAGATCACCCACCGTGAGCAGTCCGGTCTCTCGCAACGCTTCGTCCATGCGCTCATTGCCAGACTCGGTCAGGGTCACAGTCCGCTGCTTCTCATCGAGCTCATAATCATCGTCGGTCAGAAGCGGAATGAGTTTGTCGGCAGCGATGTATACTTCGGTCAAGTCGTTGGTCGGACCGGAAATGATGAGAGGCGTACGTGCTTCGTCGATCAGGATCGAGTCGACCTCATCCACGATCGCAAAATGGTGCGCCCGCTGGGTCATCGTTTCCTTCGAGTATTTCATGTTGTCACGAAGGTAATCGAAGCCGAACTCGTTATTGGTGCCGTAGGTAATGTCGCACTGATAGGCTGCCTTGCGTTCGTCATCGTCCAGCCCGTGCACGATGCAGCCAACAGTCATGCCAAGGAAGCGATAGACCTGGCCCATCCATTCGGCGTCGCGACTGGCCAGATAGTCATTGACGGTCACGACATGGACGCCTTTGCCTTCGAGGGCGTTGAGATAGGTTGGAAGTGTGGCTACCAGGGTCTTGCCCTCGCCGGTCTTCATTTCGGCGATCCGGCCCTGATGCAGAACGATGCCGCCAACGAGCTGGACGTCAAAATGGCGCTGTCCCAGAGTGCGCTTGGCGGCCTCACGTACAGTGGCAAAGGCCTCCGGCAAAAGATCATCCAGGGTCTGGCCATTTGCCAGCCGTTCACGGAACTGGACGGTCATGGCTCGCAACTCTTCATCGGACTTGGATTTGAACTGGTCCTCGAGGGCGTTGATCTCCTCGACCTGACGCCACATGGCGCGGAGCTTGCGTTCGTTCGCGGAGCCGAAAAGGCGCTGGGCAATGCTGCTGAGCATAAAGGTCCTCAGGGAAGGGGCAGGCCGGGATCCCCGGCTCCAATCGATGGCCCAGCGGTATTGGTCCGCCGGGGCGCGGGGGAGAGATAAGAAGCGCGTTCCCCCTTGTCAATTCAATGGATTTTGGCTCAATTCCGCCACTCCCGGGACTTGCAAAGCTCGCTCCGCCAGCCCGGCACAGCAAAGGCAAGTCCATGACCAAATCCGCCACACACAAATCCGTGACGAGAGGCAAGGCTAAAGGTCGCACTGGGGGGACAAAAGCCGCCCGCGCCGGGGGCGGCAGGGCATTGAAGGGCACGGGAACCACGCCCGCTCACGCTGTCTCGCCCCTTGCTCCTGCCGCCCAGAAGGCGCTGCCAGCTTTGGCAGGCGTGCGCCTGGCAAGCGGGGCTGCCGGCATCAAATATCCTGGCCGCACCGATGTGCTGCTGGCCGAGTTGGCGCCGGGAACCCAGGTGGCCGGGGTATTCACCCGCTCCAAGGCGCCGTCAGCACCTGTCGACTGGTGTCGCAGCAAGCTGTCGCGCGGCAAGGCGCGGGCACTCGTAGTCAATTCCGGCAATGCCAATGCGTTCACGGGCCGAGATGGGGTGGAAGCGACCCGTCAAGTGGCGCAGGCTGCTGCGGCGGCGCTGGGATGTTCCGCCACTGAAATCTTTCTTGCGTCCACCGGGGTCATTGGTGAGCCGCTGCCTTCCAGCAAGATTACGCGGCTTATCCCGACGCTGTGTGCAGCGGAAGCACGCGACAGCTGGGAAGGTGCGGCTAGCGCCATCATGACCACTGATACGTACCCGAAGCTTGCCACTGCCACTGCCCGCATTGACGGGCACAAGGTGAGGATCAATGGCATTGCCAAGGGTTCGGGAATGATTGCCCCGGACATGGCAACCATGCTCGCCTTCATCTTTACGGATGCCGCTCTTCCCGCGCCGGTGCTTCAGCAGTTGTTGTCGCGTGGTGTGGCCCGAAGCTTCAACTGCATTACGGTCGACAGCGACACTTCGACGTCCGATACAGTGCTCCTCTTTGCAACCGGACAGAACAGGGCCCACGGCCGCATCAGCCGTGCCGGCGATCCAAGGCTGGCGGATTTTAATCGCAAGCTCGATGCTATCCTGCTTGATCTGGCGTTGAAGGTGGTGCGCGATGGAGAAGGTGCGCAGAAGCTGATACAGGTGGACGTGACAGGCGCCAGAAGTGATCAGAGCGCCCATCGTGTCGCTATGGCCATCGCCAACTCGCCGCTGGTCAAGACGGCAATTGCCGGAGGTGACGCGAACTGGGGGCGCATCGTGATGGCGGTGGGCAAAGCCGGCGAACCTGCCGACCGCGACCGGTTGCAAATCGCATTTGGTGGGCATGTGGTGGCGGAAGCGGGCGCACGGGCCCGTCGCTACGACGAAGCCAAAGCCAGCGCCGCGGTCGCTGGTCGCTTGGTGAAGATTGGCGTCGATCTGGGGTTGGGGCGCGGCTTGGCCCGCGTCTGGACCTGCGATCTCACGGAAGGCTATATCCACATCAATGGTGCCTATCGCAGTTGATCGCTCAATTTTTTCCGATCTCCGCAATCCCCTGTTAAAACGGGTTTTCTAGGCTGATGCGGTATGACGCAGGTTAAGACGGTTCTGGTCGCGGCCTGCGCCCTCGTGGACGCAGATGGACGCGTGCTTCTCGCACAGCGGCCGCCTGACAAAAGCATGGCAGGGCTATGGGAATTTCCGGGCGGAAAGGTGGAATGGGACGAGCGTCCCGAGCAGGCGCTGATCCGCGAACTGCGCGAGGAGCTGGGCATTTCGGTGCAGGAAGCCTGTCTGGCGCCGCTCAGCTTCGCCTCTCACACCTATCCGGCATTCCATCTGCTGATGCCACTCTTCATCTGCCGACGCTGGGAGGGCATCGTCCAGCCCTGCGAAGGTCAGCATCTCAAATGGGTAAGGCCGGCGAAGCTGAGGGAGTTCCCCATGCCGCCGGCCGATGTTCCGCTCATTCCTGTCCTCGTCGAGCTGCTGCGCTGAGCTTTGCCGCCGACGCGGCCGCGACAACGGCAGTTGAGTACGCCATCATCGCGGCCGGCATCAGTCTTGTCATTGTCGCGGCGGTGAATGCCCTCGGTAACGAGGTCCTAGCCCTGTTTCAGGCGGTCCAGTTCTAGGGCAGAGCGATCTGGCCTCAGGCCAGACGGGGCTGCCGGCATAGGCTCAATTTGAATCACTGACATCAGGTGGCAGGGGCGCGACCGAAATACCCTCTTCGATGAGCTCGCGTGCCTCGCCGAGACTGGCTTCGCCATAGATCGGCCGCTCTTCCACTTCGCC
>JAGWRJ010000480.1 GCA_028869725.1 Alphaproteobacteria bacterium
CTGCGGCATCGTCCGCACCATCATGGCCATGGCCCGAGAGCTCAATCTGCATGTCATTGCCGAGGGCGTCGAGACCGACGCACAGCTACAGTTTCTGCGCGAACTCGCGTGTGACGAGGTGCAGGGCTTTCTGCTGGCGCGACCGCTCCCCGCAGCAGATTTCGCGCACCATCTGGAGAGTCAAAGTACCCGAGATTGACCTGCCGAGGATGGGGGCCGCCAGCGAGCTCGATGACTCGGCACCGCGCAAGTCGAGAGCCTACAGCTTCGTCACGTCACCGCCACTGCGAGGCGAGTGACAGGAACACATCCAGAATCTCAGGGTCATGCTTGGTACCGCGCTCACTTGCGAGAACCGACATCGTCTCGTGATGTGAACGAGAGGCCTTGTACGGGCGCCGCGTGGTCATGGCATCGTAACTGTCGACCACCGAAATCAACCGGGAGCACAGTGGAATGGCCTTGCCCCGCAATCCATCGGGATACCCCGTGCCATCGTAGTGCTCGTGGTGGTGGCGGATGGCCAGCGCAACGTCATGACGGTAGGCAAGATTTTTGTAGGCAAGGGCAATTTCTGCGCCGCGGACGCTGTGGGTTTTCATCAATGTCCATTCATCGGCATCCAATGGGCCGGCCTTGAACAGGACCGCATCGGGCAACCCGACCTTCCCAACATCATGCCAGCGGGCCGCAATGCCCAGAACGACCTCCTCGCGATGAGGGCGATGCAGCGCCTGCGCTCTGGCGAGAAGGAAGGCAAGCGCACCCACGCGCCCGCAGTGATCTGCTGTGTACCGATCACGTTGCTCCAAGACGGCATTGAGCACGGGCTCAATCCGGGAATGCCATGTTTCCACCTGCACCACTCCTTCCTCGCAAGGCTAGCCAAGACCGAGAACGCTTCTCGATTTTGGCGATCGGCGCGCGCTACGTGCCGGTGGTCTTTGATGCGTCGATGCCGAGGGCGCGGGGTGTGACGGATCTTGGATTCTAGTGCGCCACATGCTCCATCGCAGCGATGAGTCGCGCCGGTGGGGTGCTGCACACCACTGATGCCGGCAGTCCGCCGGCAAAGTACACTCAACACCCTCCGCATTCAGTAGCGGGACGGTTGGAGTCCGAGGTTACTTGTCGCCGAGTCTCGGCCAGGTCCTTGGCATAGGCCGCTGGCGTCGGATCGACTGACATTAAGGAATCCGGCCAGTTGGTGGTGCCTTTAGGGCCCGTCAGGCCACGCCGGTGCTTGAAATCTCCGCCGCCAGCCCCAGCATCTTGGGTGTAGCGGGCCGCCGGCTCGCAAGTTGTGGGGTAGGCCATGTCAAAGCACCACCTTCCCCGCGGTCTGGATGACCGCGCCCGGGACCAGAATTCGCCCAAGGCAGGGGAGATTCGCGAGAAGCGCGGAGACACCTTGGTGCGTACCTTGCGCCGGGACTATGGCCAAGGCTTCGCGCCGGGCGTGCGCGGTGACATGCGCCTGGACACGCTACGCGAACGCACGGGTTTGAGCCTGCACCAGCTGATGAAAAAGAGGACTGGCCTCAAGCGCTAAATGGCGAGCGCTGAGGTAAGAAGTTGACGTCGACCAGGGCGATTCGGCGGTCCATCGTTATTCGACCTTGTGCAGGATCCGGGCCACGACGCCCCAGATCTCAAGCTCCTCGCCATCGGCAAAGATGCGGTCGCGGAAGTGAGGGATCTCCGCCATCAGGATCGGCTTGCCGTCATTGAACCTCCGCCGCTTCACGGTCAGATCGCCGTTGACCGCGGCGACGACGATCTTGCCCTCCGTGGGAGTGATCGCCCAGTTCACCACTATCTCGTCGCCGTCATGGACGGCCGGCGCCGATCATCGACCAACCTCCACACGCAGAATGAAAGTGGCCGATTCGTGGCCATGCTTGATCAGGTGGCGGTTGACGTCGATCCCGTCCTGGGATGTAGGCGTCGGCCGGACTCGTGGAAACCGGCCGGCACCCCGGCGTAGTGCCCGCTGGGCGCCACGCCCAGCAAGCGACACATCATCTGGATGCGATGCTCTTTCTGGTTCGATTTGATGAGCTCGTACTTTCGCCGAACGACGCTGCTTCCAGGGTGCCTGGCCACGTGTCACCTCCAGCGATTTCGCTACCTTCGCCAAAAGTGTCCACGAAATCCTGGGAACTCCATCCCCGCGTCCCCCCGCATCGCCGCACTGATTCTTTGAGACGATCGACCGTCAAATCGCACTGAGCAGCAGATCGACCAGATCCGGATCAAGTCGATGCCCCGCTTCGTTTTGCATGACTTCAATCGCGTATTCCGACGCATGCGGTTCCTTGTACGCGCGCCGGGTCCGCAGCGCATCCCAGGTGTCCGCAACAGCGAGAATGCGCGCGCGCAACGGAATACCGTGACCCACCAGGCCCGCCGGATAGCCGCGCCCGTCCCAGGCTTCATGGTGATGCCGAACCGCTTCTGCCACGCTGTGCGCGTCCACTAGCGCCGGTATCTGCCCGACCATCGCCTGTCCGATCTCCGGGTGCAGCCGGATCACCTTCCATTCGTCAAAGTCCAGCGGTCCCGGCTTATGGACCGTGGCTTTCGGCAGCTTGAGTTTGCCGAGATCGTGGTACAGCCCAGCCAGGTGAAGGCCATGCAGCTGCGCATCGTCCAGCCGCCGCGTCGCCCGTCCGAGCTGGACCGCGATATGGGCGACGCGCGCGCCGTGGTCGAGGACTTCGTAGTCGACCAAATCCAATTCACGCGCGAGCAGAACGCAGACGAGCCGCAAGGTCGCGCCATCGATGCGACGGGCGTCCGAGCCGTGAATCTCCCGGATTGCTCGTTTCCAGTCATGACGTTCACAATTCATCCCCAGCCTGTCCCCGCGCGACGCCATGCACCCCGAAGCACGTCCCATGCCATCCGAGGGCGGCGCTTCGCCTGTGACTCCATCCTGCCCGCCAAACCGGGTCAGCCAGACCCCGGCGGATAGGAGATCCCGCCGCCGTAGCGATCTTCGGCCTCCGCCTCCGCACGGAGGTCTTCGACCGTCAGTTCAGGCGCGTAACCGCAGGCCAGATGCGCGCGATACCACCTGAAGATGAAGGCACGGCGCTGTCCTCTGAAGCCATCACGGCGTCCATGTCGATGCCGGATGCCTCGCAAATGCACTGCAGTGGATCGACCGCGAAACTGACATGCCCGTCGGCGTCACGGGCCACCCGAAGGTCGGCAAACGCGACGCCCTCCGGAATCTTCACTTCGACAACATGCATACGCGGATGCTCGATCGGGTTCATGCCTGCATCATCCTCGCCAGGCGCACGGCGCGAAACCCTCTGGAAGCTCGGCCGACCGCCCCTCGCCGGCGCTCGCCGGCGCTCGCCGGCGCCCGCTCATGCAATGATCGCCACATCGCGCACCAGCCGGTCGTACCCTGGCCCAGACCCAGGTTGGCCGCCCTGGCGGCTCCGTTGAACCAGACCACCCGCACCAATGCCGGGGGGTTGAAAGTGACGTGCAAGGTCAGATGCGGACTATCCGGCTTCATCGGCTGGCATCGCTCGATGATGGCTTGGTCGCAGAAGATCGGTGGCGGGAAGCCCTTGCAGAACGGTTCCAGGGCTTCGGCTTCCGCCATCGCCTTCAGATGTCGCGTGCGCGCTGGCTCGCGTCAACTTCGCCGACGTGGGCGTGTCGGCAAGGCGCCGACCATGCCGATCACAATCGTCAGCGTCAACGCCGTCTGAAGACCCGGAGACCGAACGATTGTGTTGACGATTCCACCGACGCCAGCACCCAGCAGCCCAATCGCGAAGATTCGGGCGGCGTAGCCCCAAGAAGTCTTTGGATAGTGGAGCCCGGTGGCGACCGTCGCGCGCAACAGGCTGTACAGCACAAGACTTCCGCAACCCAATATCGCAGCCGCACCCCAGCTGATGGTGCCCTGGGTGATTTGCGGCATGACGTGAAGTATCACGATCACGAGGGGAACGACCACACACCATTCAATAGCGCGCTGCCAGAGTGCCGGTTCGGTCAACCGTGCTGACGCATCAGGATGATCAGAGCTCGCCATGGTTTTCCTGCTCCTTATCGAATGCGACGATGCATGATCGTTGCCATCAGAGGAAACCTCCCGTGAGCAACGGTGTCGCATGTTTGCCGGAACGGCATCTGCACAATACATCGGCGATCTTTACGATACGCCGAGCATGCAGGACTTCGACACGTGAGGATCATTGCATCGCCGCCGCACTATGCTGCTCACGCTCGGCAGCGGTAGGCGCATACATCTGCAATCAAGCGGCAGAGGATCGACGGGTGGAATAGCTTCAACTACTGAGATAGGCCGGCCACCGTAGGGTGGCCATATCAGAGGGGCCGTGTCAGTGACCCCGCCCAAGCCGCTTCGAGCGGCTCACATAACTAAAGCCCTCGGCTTTGCCTTACCCGTGACCCCCGCGCGAAAACATATTGACGCCGCGCAGGGTGGCTCCGTCAGTGGCTCTGCGCCTGGAGTCGCAAGCGTTGGATCTGAATGCCCTGCGCCGCATCGCCGGGGCGTCGTCCGGGACGACTCTGCTCCACTTCGCCCCAGACACACTGGACCGAATCGATGCAATGCCGCTCGACGCGAATGCGCTCGCCGACGTGCAACGGAAACATGGTCTGCAAGACCAACGTGTCATGACCGACCCAGACCAGCAGCCCGGGGCGACTGGTCATCGCATTCAAGCCGATGAAAAGTTGCACGTCTTGCGGCGCGTGCTCGCCGCGCTGGTCCAGTCGCCAGGAC
>JAGWRJ010000481.1 GCA_028869725.1 Alphaproteobacteria bacterium
ATAGTTTGTCATTGCCCGGTCCTCACCGATGGTGCAGGGCGATCCCAAAAAGGTTTGTGCCTGCCAGCGCGTCACCAGGGGACGAATTGCCGAGGCACGAAGTGCAGTCAGTGCACCTGGACAGCAGAATACGTTGCGGTAGGCGGATTCCACGGCGCGCAGGAAGTCGAATGACATTATATATCGCGCGTGGAGCATTTGTGGGATCAGCCCGCGACGGTTGTAGACCAGGACCTTTCCTGCGACGGCGCCAACGCGTGAATCACAAAAAGGCGCGACAAGCGCCAGGAGAGCGTCGCGGTCAATGACACTGTCGGAGTCTATCGAGACAATGAATTCGCCTCGCGCCCGCTCAAATCCCCAGGCAAGCGCCGCGCGCTTACCTCGGTTGCTGTCATGACGAAGAGGCGTTACCAGATCCGGATAGCGAGCGGCGGCCGTGCATATATGTGCCCAGGTGTCATCAGCACTGCCATCGTCTACTACAAGGATTTCGAGCCTGTCGTGGGGAAAGCGCGCCTCCGCAACGGACTGGATCGAGCGAAGTACCATGGAGCCTTCGTTGTAGGCGGGTATGATAACGCTAACAGTCGGTGCCATATCCGGCGTGACGGGCGAGATCGGGCGGTATCGCATCCAGATAACTGTTCGGAAGGCAAACAGCACCGACCCCATAATCAACCACAACAGGCTTGGATAGAAGAGGTAGCGCCACTGCGAGTGCAGTGCCATCGCATCAAAAATGCGTGGCAGTAATATATGCACGTTGTACACGAGGAACAGAATTGTTCCTGCCAGCGCCAGGGCGTTGACAAGCCACAGCGACAGCCGGTCTGGCGGCCCGTCGTCTCTCTCAGCAAGGTCCCTTTCAAGACTGGGGGCGGTCTGGATGTTGTCCATGGATGGGCACCTTGCTGGGCGGTCCGGCGTCTATCGCCGCCGTTGTTCATAAGGCAGGTAAAGAGGCTGCTTCTATCACCGTCTGCGGCGGGGCTTCGTACCAGTAGTTTTGATCAGCGCCCTGAGAGCGACGGTAAAAAGCAATTTGTTCAAATCTAAGGCGGAACTGTGTCCCGCTTTTGAACCGTACGGGCGGGGAACTCCCAGCCTGTGATCATCGGTCAGGGCACTAGGGGCTTGTGGTTACGCTCGTGATCGGCTTGTGGCGAGCTTCGGCCACCTGATTGGCCAAAAGCACAAAGCTTGCGCAGTTAAGACGCCTGGCAATACATGCCGGCAGTCTCATACTTACCTCACCTCGAAAGCTGGCGGGCCATGATGTTGCGGTGGATCTCACTGGTTCCGGAGTAGATTGTCGCTGCACGTGTGGCGAAATATTTCCGCGTCGCCAGAGATGGTTGCATCGTGCCGTTCGGGCCACATTCAAGTCCTTGGGCCAGTGGCCCGCACGCTTCGAATGCCAGCTCCGCGATCTTCTGGTGCAGCTCTGTCGCCGACGTCTTCATCAACGAAGAGGCCGTGTCGTCCTCGCCGTCCAGACGTCCTGCGGCGAGCAGGCGCAGCTCCAGGGCCTCCATCGCCGTCAGCGCGATGCCGGTTTCAGCCATACGCAGCGCAAAGTCAGGGCCGGGCTGGCAGCGTGCCACTTCGCGCTCGAGCAGACGCCATGCCCGCCGCAGCGAGCCCGAAGTCGTATTGTTGCTGCGGGCAAATCGCATCAGCTGCTTTGCCATTGTCCAGCCCTGGTTTTCCGCACCTACGCGGTTGGCGATCGGTACGCGCACGCCCTCAAAGACAACCTCGTTGAATTCGTGTTCGCCGTCGATCGTGATCACCGGCCGTACCGATATGCCTGCGCTTGCCATGTCGATGAGCAGGAACGTGATTCCCTCCTGCTGCTTTTCTCCGCGACCTGTTCGTACCAATGCGAACATTCGATTGGCCAAATGTGCGCCGGTGGTCCATATCTTCCGGCCAGTGACTACGTAGGAGTCACCATTGACTTCAGCCCGTGTTGAAAGCCCGGCAAGATCGGATCCTGCCCCTGGTTCGGAGAACCCTTGGCACCATAAGTCTTCGCCGCTGAGGATAGGCTCGAGAAAGCGTGACTTCTGCTCCGGAGTGCCGGCAACGATTATCAATGGTCCGATGCTGCGGATACCCGTACCAAAGATGATTGGTGCGTCGTTGCGCGCGCATTCCTGCTCGAACAGGAAACGCCTGCGCACGCTCCAACCGCAACCGCCATGCGCGCGCGGCCAGCCTGGCGCCACCCAGCCGCGGCGGTAAAGGCGCGTATGCCATGCGCGCGCAGCGGCGATTTCGGTGTGGACACCGGTGGTTTGCCGGCCCGCTTCGCGCAGGTCCTCAGTCAGTTCCTTCGCAAGAAAGGCACGAACTTCGGCAAGGAAGCGTTCGTCGCTGTCGTCAGGCGCAACGGGACGGGCAATAGCGGGCGACATCCGCACAGCCTAGGAGCAGATAGCCCCGGCACAATAAGGGTTATTACGCACTTTCGTTGCGTCAACGGGACATCGAGAGACTGGTGCCGCCTGGGTGACTCGAACACCCGACCCACGCATTACGAATGCGTTGCTCTACCGGCTGAGCTAAGGCGGCCCAATGGCAAGCGCATCGGGCTTGCAACAGGCGGCGGAAAATAGTCGAGCCTTGATCCAGCCGCAACCGGCCAGCGAGGGATAATGGCCTGGCGGCATGCATTGCGAGGTGGGACAAGAGCGCCTATCTCTCGTCGCACCCTCATATCGACCCAGGAGCCTTGTCCCATCGTGCGCATCCCCCTTCACCCCCAAGGCTGGCCCTTTGTTGCCGTTGCCGTCGTGGTCAATGCGCTCCTGTTCTATCTTCTAGGCTGGTGGGGGCTGCTGCTGCTGCCCGTGAGCCTGTGGGTTATTGCCTTTTTCCGGGACCCTGAGCGCATTGCGCCAGCGGGCGCCCAGCGTATGGTCAGCCCGGCGGACGGCCGGCTTTTGCCGATCACGCAAGCCGAGCCGCCTGCCGAGTTGGGGCTGGCGCCTGGTCTGCGCCCCCGACTCTCCATTTTCATGAACGTATTCAACGTACATGTGAACCGCAGTCCGGCCCGCGGACGGGTAGTGAAGCTGGCTTACCGCCCGGGAAAGTTCTTCAACGCATCATTTGACAAGGCCTCGGTTCATAACGAGCGCATGTCGATTCTCCTGGAGCTCGATGGCCCTCCGGACATGGCGGGACAGGAGCTGGTCGTAGTGCAGATCGCAGGGCTTGTCGCCCGGCGGATCTACTGTCCCTTGAAAGAAGGTCAAAGTTTGGACCGGGGGGAGCGCTTCGGAATGATCCGTTTCGGCAGCAGACTTGATATATACTTGCCCAAAGGGGCCCGCATCGTGGCGGAGCCGGGGGCCTTCGTCCGGGCCGGCAAGACGGTTCTGGCGGAATTCCCGGTTTCAGGCTAAGGATGACGGTTATGCGAAGGATGAAATACGGTCGTATTGCCGCCAAGACCCGTGAAGATGGCTTTGAGCCGTCGGCACTCAGCCGCTTTGTGCCCAGCGGCCTGACCATTCTGGCCCTGTGTTCGGGTGCGACCGCAATCCGGTTTGCCCTGGATGGCAACTGGCGGGCCGCTGTGATCGCCATCATTGTTGCAGCCGTGCTCGATACCATGGACGGCAAGGTCGCCCGGCTTCTGGGTGCCGACTCCAAGTTCGGGGCCCAGCTCGATTCCCTCGCGGATCTCGTCAGTTTCGGGATCGCTCCCGCGCTGCTCACCTATCGCTGGACGCTCCATCAGGCAGGCGGCGCCGGCTGGACCATCGCTCTTATTTATTGTGTGTGCTGCGCGATCCGTCTTGCCCGCTTCAACATCGAGACTGTGGAAGCTGAGGACCAGCATGCGGCCAATGCCCACTTTTCCGGCGTGCCCACACCTGCGGCGGCCTGCATGGTGCTGCTGACCATGCTGGTCAGCTTCCAGTTGCGCAATACAGCCGCCGGCGCCTGGCTCGCTGACCCGGTACTCAACGGCGCGATCGTATCCGTCGTCTCGCTCCTGATGGTAAGTCGCATTCCGACCCTGTCCCTGAAGAACCTGCACTTGCCGCGGCGTTATCTGTGGCTGGCCGGCCTCGTTGCAGCCGCGATCGTCACCCTCGCGGTACTCTGGCCCTGGGCAACACTGTCCGGCGGCCTTGCCCTTTACATCCTGACACTGCCTCTGGGCGCCCGTCCCCGCAGCGAACAGCGCCAACTCTTTCGCGAGTTTGGCGAGTAAGCAGCCATTGCACCACGGCCCCCGCTCCGTCACAGTGATAAAAAATCACTGACGGAAACGCCATGCTCACCAAAGCCGATGATTATCCGGTACACCAGCGCCCGGAACCGATCGCGGTTGCCGGCACCGACCGCAACTTCTACGACCGCTACTTCTTCAACGGATACACTCTGGACGGTCACGTCTTTTTCGCCTGTGCGCTTGGCGTGTATCCCCATCTCAACGTCATGGACGCGGCGTTCAGCGTCGTCATCGACGGGGTGCAGCACAATCTGCGCGCGTCACGCCTTCTGAACAGCGAGCGCCTCGACACCCGTGTCGGACCCATCGAGATCAAAATCCTCGAGCCCCTGAAGCGGCTCAAGGTCCTGATCGCAGACAGCACACATGACATCCACGCCGAGCTGGAATTTAACGCCCGAGCCAAGGCCGTAGAGGAACCCCGTTTCACACTGCGTCAGGGTCCGCGTACCGTAATGGATTATACGCGCATGACGCAGAACGGCAGCTATGAAGGCTTCATCCGCATCAAGGGCACACACATCGATGTCGATCAGGGAATGATGCTGGGTACCCGCGACCGCTCGTGGGGTGTCCGCCCGATCGGGCTTTCCGACCCACAACCTGTCGCACCGCCGGCACCTCCACAATTCTACTGGCTGTGGTCACCGCTGAACTTTCCCGATCGCTTCATGCTTTTTCACATCAATGCCGATGCAGCTGGAAAGCCATGGAACAACGCTGCCGTCCTGGGCGAACTCGGTGACGCCGAACCCAAGCTTATGGCTCAGAGTTCCTGCGACGTAACCTACAAGTCCGGCACGCGACATGCCGCAAAAGCGGTGATCCGGCTTTGCGATGATGCCGGCAACCGCTGGGACGCCGAACTGACGCCACGCTTCAATTTCTATATGTCCGGCATTGGCTATACCCATCCCGAATGGGGGCATGGGCATTACAAGGGCGAGCTTGCCGTACAGTACGACGTCTATGACGACTCCAACATCAACGAGGTCCTGCCGATTTTCCTGCACGTACAGGCTTTCGTTACCGCACGCCTTAATGGGCCGGACGGCGAGCGTGTAGGGGCAGGCGTGCTTGAGCAGCTAATACTGGGGCCGCATGTGCCATCGGGGTTGAGCGGTATCCTGGATCCTGCGCCATGAGCGACGATGAAAAACTTATTTCCCAGCTTGGGCTCTATCTCAGCCAGCACTTTGGCTGCGACGTAGGCATCAAGGAGCTGTCACGCATTCCCGGCGGCGCGAGCCGCCAGACCTATCGCTTTGTGGCCTGCTACGCCCAGGGCAGTGAGTTGATCGAACGCGTGCTGATCCTGCGCCGTGACCCGGCCTTCAGTCTTATCGAAACCGAGCGCATGACGGAATTTTCCGCCTATCGCGCTTTTCACAAGGCCGGCCTTCCGGTCCCCGAACCCATTGTGCTCGAGCTCGGCAGCGCCGCGCTGGAGAGACCATTTTTCATCATGGAGGCAATCGAGGGCTGCAGTGCTGGCTCTCTGCTTGCAGCAGATCCCTATGGTAGCCATCGCGAGTTGATCGGCCAGCAGTTCTGGAGTGCGCTCGGCCGCATCGCCGGCAGCGATCCGATCGCGCTCGGCCTTGGCGACCTCGAGCGCGCCGACGACAGCACCCAGTGTGGACTGCATGAACTTGCACGCTGGGAGCAGGTGATCCGAGAAGACAGTCTTGAGCCGCAACCCATTGCGCTAGGCGCCATCCGCTGGCTCAGACGCCATCCACCGCCTCCGCCGTCCAAACTGTGCGTCGTACATGGCGATTATCGCAGCGGCAATTTTCTGCACGATGGTGAAGGCCACATCCGCGCGATACTTGACTGGGAGATGGCCCACCTGGGCGACCCGCTGGAGGATCTGGCCTGGGCACTTGACCCCCTTTGGAGCCATGGCAATCCGCATAGGCCGGGAGGCATGATCAGCCGTGACGCCGCACTGCGTATCTGGCAGGAGGAAAGCGGGCTCGTGGCAGATGCGCGCGCCCTTGGGTGGTGGGAGATTTTCAGTCAGGTGAAGGGGCTCGCCATCTGGATTTCGGCCGCGCGCGAATTTAGCGAAGGGCGCAACACTGAAGGCGTCAACGCGTTTTCCGGCCTTTATTGTACGGCCTTCCATAACCGCACGCTCTCCGAGCGGATTCTGGAGCTGCACGCATCATGAAGCCATCCCTCTCTGAACTCCTCATGGGACTCGTGCAGGAACTCAGTCTGCGTGTCGTGCCTGCTCTGAATGACCCCTTTGTGCAGGGCAGTGCCCAGCTCTGGGCGCTGCTCTGCCTTCTGGCAAATCAGGAGCAGACGCGGGCCGCAGATACCAGACTAAAGGACATCCGCGAGATGCGCACCTTGTTCGGCGCATGTGCGGAGCTGGCCAGCCCGAAGCTGAAACCGGGCTTACAGGCAGCACGTGCCGGCGATGATCATCGCCTGGACCTGACAAGCCTTGATGCCATTCATGCCGAACTCAGTACGCTGCTGATTGCCCTTCACGAAGAGCTTGAAGGCAATGCTGGCAGCGATGCGCGCAAGGCCTGCAAGCAGATCTGGACCTATCTGTGCTCTTCGGCCCAGCGGCATGCATTGGTGCTTCCGCTCAGCTAGCCGCCGCGAGGATGGGCCTGCGCATAGATCCGCATCAACTGCTCGGTTTCGAGCCTGGTGTAGGTCTGTGTCGTCGACAGCGACGCGTGTCCCAACAGCTCCTGAACCGCGCGCAAATCTCCACCTCCGGCAAGGACATGGGTTGCAAAGGAATGCCGCAGCGCGTGCGGCGTTGCCTTGGCGGACAGCCCCAGAGCACCGCGCAGCCGCTGCATCAGCAATTGCGCCTCGCGTGCCGACATGGGTCTGCCGGTGCGTGAGACAAAGAGCGGAGCTTCCCGCGCCTGGGCAAAGGGCAGTAGTGAGACATAATGCTCCACTGCCTCGCGTACCACCGGTAGCAAAGGCACAACTCGTTCCTTGCGCCCCTTGCCGAGAATGCTGAGCGTCTCTCCAAAGGGGACATCGCCGCGCTTGAGCGAGAGGGCCTCGGAAATCCGCAAGCCGGTGCCGTACAGCAGCGTCAGGAGTGCGCTGTCGCGCGCGGCGAGCCAGTGGACGGGATGGGAGGCTGCCGCAGCCAAAGTCCGTTCGGCGTCCTGTTCGCTCAAGGGACGCGGGAGACTGCGGACAATGCGCGGCGTTCTGACCGCACGTGCAGCTGGATTGTCGAGCACATTCTCGCGCGCCAGATGTCTGAAGAAGCTGCGGATCGCTGCTAGCGCCCGCTGGATGCCCCGCGGACCAAGACCATCCCTGCGGCGCGCCGTGATGAACGCACGAATATCGCTTACCGAAAGGCCGGCCAGCGACTCCTCGGCGATCGCCCCGCCCAGATGGCCCGCCAGAAAATCGAGAAAGCAGTCAAGATCATGACTATAGGCCGTCAGCGTATGGGGACTTGCCCGCCGCTCATGGGCGAGAAAAGACAGCCAGTCGCGCTTCAGCGCTTCGGCAGATCGAGCCATGCCCGTATCGCCCGTTCCAGAGCCCGCGCAAAGAAACCGATCTCTTCCGAGCTCTCTTCTCCTTCGAAGCAGCAGGGGGCACGCGCGCCCAGGACAAAAACTGCGGCCGGAGCATCCGCTCCCAGGCGCAGGCGAAATACCGCAAGGCTCCTGCACTCCTTCCCGCCCGGCCCCAGAAGGACTTCGCCACCATTCGACAGAATTACACCGGTGCCCTCGCGGCCCAGCATGCGCAGGACCATGCCCGGAGCGATCAGACGTACCCGCTGCGCTCCTGCAACCGCGCGGCTGGCTTCACCTTCGATACAGATTCCGGCACAGTCAGCGCCAAAGGCCTCGGGCGTACCTACGGCCAACCCTACCGCCTCTGCGAAACTACGCGCGTCGAGCAGCTCGATAATGAGCCGCCGCACGCCTTCGCCGATGCCCTGGCGGGATCTTAGTCCGTCGCGTTCAGCCCTCAGCGCCGCATTCTCTGTTGTCAGCCGCTCGATAACATAGCGCTGCAGATCCCTGACGGTGCACTCCTGAAACCGTTCCGGTAACAGCATGGCCAGGAGTTCGCCGTCGGCGGCCAGGCGCGCCCGGTTCATGCGTACAAAGGCCTTGACCGCCTCAGCGGCGGCTTCAGCGGGATCAAGAAAGGCTGCGCGTTCCATAAAATGTCCAGGCCCGCCGGGATTGACCGCAAGGAATCACTCTTTGAAAGTGTACCCATGAATTCGGTCCGCTTGAAGCCCGCGCCTGCCGGGATCGCACTGCAGCGCGTGGCGGTTCTGCTGCCTTTGCCGCTGCCAGGCCCGTATGATTACTGTCTTCCCGAGGGCGTTGCTGCGCAGCGCGGTCTTCTGGTCGAAGCGCCACTTGGGGCGCGTACGACAATAGGAGTCGTTTGGGGCGCCGGCGAAGCAGAGATTGCCCAGCACAAGCTCAAGACTGCCGTACCACTAGACGGACTTCCAGCCCTGCCGCCCGCCCTGTGCGACTTCGTTGACTGGGTAGCGCGCTACACGCTGAGCCCTCCAGGATCGGTGCTGGCGCTTGCATTGAGGGCGCGCGGCGCGTTTGCCCCGGAGTCACCCCGACTTGCCTGGCGCCGGACGTCATTTACGCCGGCGCGGCTCAGCGAGAAGCGCAAGCGTGTACTCGATGTGATGGCGGACGGGCTGGCGCGCAGCGTCGCTGCGATTGCCGAAGAGGCCAACGTCACGCCCGCAATCGTACGCGCGCTCATTGCGGCCGGAGCCCTGGCAGCTGACGCGCTGCCGGAATTTCTGCCATTACCTTCACCGCAGCCGGATTTTGCTCCACCAAGTCTGCGCAGCGAACAAAGTGCCGCCGCCGATGCACTGCGCAAGGCCGTCTTGGAGCGCAATTTTTCGGTATCGCTGCTCGATGGTGTGACAGGATCCGGCAAGACCGAGACCTATTTCGAGGCCGTTGCGCAGGCGCTGCGTGAGGGCCGCCAGGTGCTGATCCTGCTTCCGGAGATCGCACTCACTGTGCAGTTTCTGGAGCGATTTGCCGCGCGCTTTGGCTGTCGCCCTGCGGAATGGCATTCTGATATGGGGCAGAAGCAGCGCAAACATGTCTATCGCACCGTGCTTTCCGGTGAAGCCCGGGTCGTTGTCGGAGCCCGCTCGGCACTGTTCCTGCCCTTTTGCGATCTCGGCCTTATCATTGTCGATGAAGAGCACGAGCAGGCCTTCAAGCAGGAAGAGGGCGTCATCTACCATGCCCGCGACATGGCGGTGGTACGCGGACGCATTTCGGCAGCCGCGGTCGCTCTGGTCAGCGCGACGCCCTCTCTGGAGAGCTACGTCAATGCCGAGGCCGGACGCTATCGCTGGTTAAAGCTCACGGCACGGCACGGCGTGGCGAGGATGCCGAAGATCGAGCTCGTCGACCTGCGCCAGGATCGCCCAGCACCCGGCCAGTGGATGTCTCCTAAACTCATCACTGCGTTGCGGACGACCCTGACCGATGGCGAACAGTCGCTGCTGTTTCTCAACCGCCGGGGCTACGCGCCGCTGACGCTGTGTGAGCGATGCGGGCACAAACTGACCTGCCACCAATGCTCAGCCTGGCTCGTCGAGCATCGCTATCGCCGCCGCCTTGTCTGTCATCATTGCGGTGTGGATATGCCAACACCCAAAGCCTGTCCGCAGTGTGGCGAAGAGGCGTGCCTGATCGCCTGCGGCCCGGGCGTGGAACGTCTCGCCGAGGAATTTGTCCAGCATTTTCCGCAGGCGCGCATGGCAATTGCGTCGTCGGACACCATGCATGGGCCAGCTGAGCTGCAAGCCGCAATCAGCGCGATGGGACGCGGCGAAATCGATGTTCTGATCGGCACACAGATGATTGCCAAAGGCCATCATTTTCCCAATCTCACCCTGGTAGGCGTGATCGATGCAGATCTTGGCTCTGCAGATGGCGACCTGCGTGTGCGCGAACGCACTTTCCAGCTACTGCACCAGGTCGCAGGACGCGCAGGACGCGCGACAAGGCCGGGACGGGTACTCGTACAGACGCACAGTCCCGACGACGATGTGATGCGCGCCGTAGCTGCGGCGGACCGCGACGTCTTCTACGCCCAGGAACGGCAATTGCGCGAACGCACCCACGCCCCGCCCTTCGGCAGGCTTGCAGCAATCATCCTGTCTGGAGTGGACGGCGAGGCTGTCCGGGAGACCGGAAAACGCCTGGCCCGCGCCGCCCCCGCTGCCCGGGGGATCAAGATCTGGGGGCCAACTCCGGCATTCTATCAGCTGTTGCGCGGGCGCACGCGCGAGCGGCTTCTGGTACAGACGGAACGGGCAATCGACGTGCAGGCCTATCTGCGCCAATGGCTGGAGCCTATCAAGCTGCCTGCCAGTGTCCGGCTCGTGATCGACATCGACCCGGTGAGCTTCTTTTAGGCAGTTTGTTTGCCCGCCACCGTACGAACATCGACAAGATGACCGGCAATGGCGGCAGCGGCAGCCATGGCCGGGCTCATCAGATGGGTCCGGCCAGCGCGCCCCTGCCGTCCCTCGAAATTGCGGTTCGAGGTCGAGGCACAGCGCTCTCCGGGCTCCAGGCGGTCCGCATTCATGGCCAGGCACATCGAGCAGCCAGGTTCGCGCCATTCAAATCCGGCTTCGCGGAAAATCCGGTCAAGCCCTTCGGCTTCGGCCTGTTCTTTGACGAGACCGGAGCCTGGCACCACCATCGCGCCCACATGCGAGGCTACCTTCTTGCCGCGTACGACTTCGGCCGCAGCGCGCAAATCCTCAATACGGCCATTGGTACAGGAGCCGATGAAGACACGGTCAATCCGTACCGCCTCCAGCGCGGTGCCAGGTGTGAGCGCCATATAGGCGAGAGCGCGCTCGATCGAACTGCGCCGGTTGGCGTCGGGTTCGGCAGACGGATCTGGTACCGCAGCGCCGATGAACAGACCCTGTTCGGGCGATGTGCCCCAGGTCACCATGGGGGCGACGCTGGCCCCATCGATGATGATTTCCTGGTCGAATACCGCATCAGGATCGGATTTCAGCGTGCGCCAATACATCATGGCCGCCTCATAGGCCGCACCCTTCGGCGCCCGAGGCCGGCCGGCGATGTAAGCGAAGGTGGTCTCGTCGGGCGCGATCAGACCTGCGCGCGCACCAGCTTCGATGGTCATGTTGCACAAGGTCATGCGACCTTCCATGGAAAGAGCGCGCACCGCCTCACCGGCGTATTCGATGACATGGCCAGTGCCGCCGGCCGTGCCGATGCGGGCAATAATGGCGAGCGCGAGATCCTTGGCGGACACGCCAGGCGCCAGTCGGCCGTTGACGGTCACCCGCATGTTCCTGGCCTTGGGCATGGCAAGCGTCTGGGTGGCAAGGACATGCTCGACCTCCGAGGTGCCTATGCCAAACGCCAGCGCGCCAAAAGCGCCGTGGGTTGAGGTGTGGGAATCGCCGCAGACAATGGTAGTGCCCGGCAGGGTCCAGCCCTGCTCGGGGCCAACGATGTGAACGATGCCCTGACGCACATCGTTCATCGGGATGTATTCGATACCGAACGCCGCGGCGTTCTCCTCCAGCGTCTTGACCTGCAGCGCCGCCTCAGGATCGGCAATGGGCTGATCGCGGTCCTTGGTCGGGACGTTGTGATCGGCCACGGCAAGCGTCAGATCCGGCCGGCGCACCTTGCGCCCGCTCAGGCGCAGGCCCTCAAAGGCCTGGGGGCTGGTCACCTCATGCACGAGATGACGGTCAATATAGATGATGGGTGAGGCGCCTTGCGGCGCCGCTACCAGGTGGGCATCCCAGATCTTGTCATACAGCGTTTTGGCCATGTCGATGTCTTATCTGCGTGCAAAGTAGAAAACGGCGAGCATGATGAGGATGGTGACAAACTGTGCCAACACGCGCATGCGCATCAGCCGATTGGACCAGCTGCGAGCTTTAGCACCCTCGACAAACAAGGTCGACAGGCCAAGGATCAGAATGACCACAACGACCGCCATTCCGATGCCGACAAAGATCAATCCGCTCACGGAACCTTCCTTCAGGGACCAGCATAGAGGCGGGCGGCCACCCGGACCCGCGCGGCATGCCGCCGCAGGCCATGGTAGGATCGCCGCCACGGTTTGACAAAGGGGAAGCGATGACTGCCGACATGAATACTATCCCGCCAGAGCTGGCAGCGCGCGCCGAACAGGGCGATAGCGATGCCCAGATTACACTGGGGCGGCATTTCGATGCGGCAGGGCAGGTGGCGCTGGCGCGTGGCTGGTTTGCACGCGCCGCCAAAGCCGGACGCCGCGACGGTCTGCGCGAGCTTGCCACCAGTCTGTTGATCCGCACGCCCATCGTGGAGCGTGACGGCCTCGGTATGATGCAGGCGGCGGCCCGGGATGGCGACGCGCTGGCGGCCTATTACTGGGGGCTTCTGACCGCTGAGGCACAGTTTGAGGAGCGTTGGCAGGTGGGGATTGCCTGCCTTGGCGATGCTGCAGGGCGCGGCCTTGCCGTTGCCCGCGAGGAGCTGGAGCTTCTGGCGCCCAATGGAGCCGCCGAATTTACCGCCGAGGCGTTTGCCAGCCGTCTGCCCCTGGAGTTTATCTGCCGCGAACCGAGAATCGCCATCATCCGCAACTGCCTGCGGCCAGATCTGTGCGACTGGCTGATCCGCCACAACCGCGACCGGAGCACGCGCGCGCCGGTCCATGATCCTGCAAGCGGAAATCATCGCATCGAGTACGCGCGTTCCAACAGTCACGTGGTGTGCGACCTGCCCAATACAAGCATGGTCCTCACTCTGCTGCGTGCCCGCATTCTGGCGAGCATTTCACCTGCGGCCCAACCTGAAGTGACGACGCTCCTGCATTATCGACCCGGTGAAGAGTTCATGCCGCATTACGACTTCTTTGACCTGAGCAATCCGGGCTCGGCGCGCGAAGTCGCGCAGAAAGGTCAGCGCAGCGTCACCTGCCTTGTCTATCTCAATGACGACTATCAGGGCGGCGAAACCGAATTCCTGCGCGTCGGCATTCAGCATCGCGGCCGCAAGGGCGACGCGCTGGTGTTCTGGAACCTGCTTGCAGACCGCCGTCCCGACCCACTCACCTATCACGCTGGCCGACCCACGACCGTAGGTGAGAAGTGGGTCGTGTCGCAGTGGCTGCGATAGGCGCTACCAGCTGCCGCTGTTGGACATGGAGGCCCAGGGCTCGGCAGGCGCTTTAGGCGTGCCCTCCTGAAGAAGCTCGATCGAAATTCCGTCGGGCGAACGCACAAACGCCATGTGCCCGTCGCGCGGCGGCCGGTTGATGGTGACCCCGCCATCCATCAGGCGCTGGCAGGTCGCGTAGATATCTTCGACGCGATAGGCCAGATGCCCGAAATTGCGCCCGCCGCGATAGTCTTCCGGATCCCAGTTGTATGTGAGTTCAACCAATGGTGCCTGACTGGCTTCGGCAAGTTTCAGATCGTCCGGCGCGCAGAGAAAGACGAGGGTAAAGCGCCCCTTGTCATTGTCGATACGACGGACCTCCTTGAGCCCCAGCTTGGTGCAGTAGAAGTCAAGACTGGCGGCAAGGTCCGACACCCGGACCATCGTGTGCAGATAACGCATGCAACTCTCCATGAAACAGATCAGGCCAGGGCGTCGATGTCGGCATCGCTGAGGCGCCCTGGAACAATGGTTAGAGGGATGGGAAAGTTCCCAGACTGGGCTCCGGCAATCATCGATACCAGTGGGCCGGGACCGTCCCTGGAGGTCGCCGCACCCAGCACAAGAATCGACATATCCGGATCAGACTCTATCAGATTCTTGATCGTCGCGGCCGCCTCACCCTGCACGATTACCAGTTCGGGAAACAACCCGCTCAGTTCGTTGACGTACTTTGCTGCGGCATGAATCGCACTTTCAGCTTCTTCATGCGCTTCCTGCCGCATGATCTCTTCCACACCGCGCCACTGCTGATAATCAGCCGCTTCGGCAATGCAGACCAAAGACACCCGCCCTCCCGTATGCTGGGCCCGGCGGGTGGCAAAGCGCAGCGCCACCCGACACTCCGGCGTCTTGTCCACGACCACAAGAAACTTGCGCGGAAACCTGTCCCGCGACGATCGCGCGATCTGGCTCATGGCGCGACAGTGCCCAAGCTACGCCCGGCGGGCAAGTCCCATCGGCTGACCAAAGGCCGATCTTGGAACTGAGCCATGCCTGCCACAGGCTCGATCACCCTCTGGTGAGAGGATGACGAACGAGATCCGCACGATGTCATCGCGCCAGCACGCCGTCTGTCCCTGCATGCCGCAAGATCACGACGGAGCGATGAGCTTGGCCTTGAGCTCGTAAATGAGCTCGAGCGCCTGGCGCGGTGTCAGAGTGTCGGGCGTGACAGCCTCAAGCATAGCCTTGAGCGCGCTCTCCCCGTCTTGCGGTGGTGTGCGTGGTGCCGGAGCCGGCGCGATCGAAAACAGCGGCAGGTCATCGACGCGCGCAAGAGGCTTGTGGCCTTCGCGGCCCTCCTCAAGC
>JAGWRJ010000482.1 GCA_028869725.1 Alphaproteobacteria bacterium
CCACGTATTGGTGGATTTTCGACCCAGGTCGTAGATTTCGCGGCACCTCTCGGCCAGGACGTCGTGCGCGACTACGCCAACCGCTTCCGCCTGGAAAAGATTCACCCTGGTCCCGGCCCTTCACGGGTGAAGAAGCCCATCGTCGTCTATATCGACAATCGCGCACCAGAACCGATCCGCCAGGCGCTCATCGACGGCGTCAGCTGGTGGAAGAAGGCGTTCGAAGCTGCGGGCTTCATCGACGCCTTCCAGGTCAAGGTTCTGCCACCGAACGTCGATCCGATGGATGTCCGCTACAACGTGGTGAACTGGGATGATCGGGCCACGCGCGGCTGGTCCTACGGACAGGAAATCGTTGACCCGCGTACCGGTGAAATCATCAAGGGCATGGTCGTGCTTGGCTCCCTGCGCATGCGGCAGGACATCCAGATATTCGAAGCTCTGGTGGGTGCCGACAAGCTCAACACTGGCGGTCCGAATGATCCTGTTCAGGTTGCCCTCGCGCGTATTCGCCAGCTCGCTGCCCACGAAGTCGGTCACACCCTGGGCTTTGCACACAATTTCGCGGCCAGCACGCAGAACCGCGCCTCGGTGATGGATTACCCACCACCACGCATCGGCCTCGTCGACGGCAAACCTGACCTCTCGGACGCCTATGGTGTCGGCGTCGGCAAATGGGATATGGCGACGGTGGCGTGGCTTTATGGCGCGCAGACCGAGGCAGCTGCCAACGCGGTCGCAGCAAAGACCGTTGCATCAGGCCTGCGCTATGTAGAGGACAAGAATGCCCGTGCATCGGACACCGCACAACGCTGGGCATCTCTCTGGGATGATGGCCCTGACCCGACAGCCGAACTGAACCGGATGATGACGGTACGTCGTGCCGCCATCGCCAATTTTGGCCTCAAGGCGCTTGCGCCGGGCGAGCCGGTGGCGAACCTGCGCCGCCGCTTTGTGCCGATCTGGCTACTGCACCGGTACGAAGTCGTGGCCGCAGCCAAAGCCATCGGGGGCGGAGAATTCAGCTATGCCGTTAAAGGCGACGGACATGAGGAAGCTCTGCCAGTTCCGGCAGCCGCGCAACGCGCAGCGTTGTCGGCACTGTTGGCGACGCTGTCACCCGCTGCCTTGCGCGTACCGGCACGGCTGATCCCCCTGCTTTCGGTTCCGCGCAACGGCAGTGACAATCGCCAGTTCGACATCGAGGTGTTTGCGACCGAACACGGGCCGCTGTTTGATCCATTGGTGGCAGCGGACGCCGCGGCTGAGATTACCCTGAACTCGCTCCTGGCACCGGCGCGCCTCGCGCGGGTTTCCGCCCAGCACGCGGTGGACCCCAAGATGCTGGGCGTTCGCGAAATCCTCGACAAGCTGTGGAGCGCCGTCCGCCCCACTGACAATGACGCGCTTGAGCACCGGATTGCCTATCGCACCATCACGATGATGGCGGCAACTGAACTCAACAAGGCGACAACCCCGGAAGTGGCGGCGCTGCTCGATTCGAAGCTGCACGACATCGCCAAACAGCTTTCTGGCGGCGATGCGTGGTCTGCAAGCCTGTCGCGCAGGTTGCTTGATCCGCGCCAGCGCGCCCAGCTTGCGAAGGATCTTCCGCGCAGCGTACCCATTCCTCCTGCCGCTCCCATCGGCGGCGGCGAAGGAGAATGGATGGACATGCGTTAGCAAGGCGTGCCCCGCATCGGACGCTGCGTCAGGTGTGGGCTCGTCGTGAACGTACTTCTGGCGCGCCGGAATGATTTTCCCGGCGCGCCAGAGCCCGTGATACTGGGTGTGTCTCCCGGAGAAGAAAGGCCTTGGACCTGCGCCGTCGGCCAGCATCCTGGTTGTGAAACGATCCTGATCGGCTATATTTGCGTCACCGCACGACTGGCGAGGCAAGGTGGTAGACCACCGGGGAGTGCGGGCAGCGTCTCATGCCGCTCGCCTGGGCGATCGATCTCCGGTTGATCTTGAACGAGGATGCGCCCATGAAAGCCTCTCTTGCCGATATCCGGAATTTTATCGAGGTCGACGACCAGGTCGGGACCGCGGGACAACCCACGGCTGAACAATTCCGGGCAATGCGCGCCGCCGGGTATGAGGCCGTCGTCAATCTGCTGCCACGCGAACAGAAGAATGCGCTTAAAGACGAGGACACGCTGATCCGTGAACTCGGGATGGAATATTACTATATCCCCGTGGTGTGGAGCGCTCCGCAACAGCAGGATTTCGTGGCCTTTTGCGAGGTGATGGAGAGGTTGGAGGGCAGAAGGACTTTCGTGCATTGTGCCATGAACATGCGCGTGACAGCGTTTTATTCCTCCTATGCCATAAAGTATCTGGGATGGACCGAGGATAAGGCGGACGCGCTGGTGGCGCGCGTCTGGCACGCATCGCCTGGCGACAGAATGGACGATACCTGGCGCGAATTTATCGCCCGCATCCGCCACTAGAGCGGCGGCGCTCGCGCTCCGCGACCGCGAAAATCTCCCGATTCCAAATGTCTGCGGCCCAGATGTGAGCCGTCAAATGCTGCGCTGGGTAAATTCCGGTGAGGGATATTTTACTGCCTGCCAGCGATCTGCATTTATCCCCATGATCAAAAGCCAAAGCGCCATCGTCGCTTCACCGATAAACGAGCCAAAAAGGAGATACGGCACGAATGGTAGGTGCAGACCAAGAAAGAAATTGAGGGCATCAACCAGATAGCAGCCGCCCGCAATGATGTAGATGAGACCAAGCCAGGCCGGAAAATAGAGCGCACGAAATACCAGCCATCCCTCCAACAGGAGCGCAAAGCCGAAAAATGTAAGGCCGATCTGAAAGCCGACGTCATGCCAGTGCAGGGCAAGCCGTGCCAGGTCGCCAAGCTGCGCCGCCGGAATGGCGCCAAGATCCGGCAGGTGAGGAAGCAGTGTAAGAGGTACAAACTGCGTCCATGCATTCATGGCATTGATCGTGTTCTGGGTGAGATCAAGCACGAGTGCGGTAAGAGCAAGCGCAGGCCCGGTCGGTGTCAGAAGACGCCACAATATGAGCGTCGTGGGAATGGCCAGAATATTGGTGAGCATTTCGGCGACGAAACCAAGCCGGTAGGCATGCTGATGGGTTGCGATCGCCTCAAGCGTGGCGAGGGGGTGGCCTTGTACAACAAGGCCCTGGCGCCCCACGAGTTCGGCATAGGCCCCCAGAATGATCACGAGAATATAGAGAATTCCGGCAATACGCGCTTCGGTGACGGGCGAGCGGGGCGTCAGCGTGGACATGGCTACCTGCCGGTTGTGGGGCACGACAGTCCAAGTCTAACCATACCTTGGTATCGCTGCGGCCCCTTATTTTGTACAGAACCAGTTCTGGATATTTCTTGCGATGCCCTTGAGAAGGTCGGCGTTGAGCGTGTCAGGTCACGGGTCGAGGCACCACCTTTCGTCGCCGCAAGCTTGTTGGGGCACGCGAAAACTGAGTTGTTTTAAGTGCTTGCCCGATCCGATAGCAGCTCTTCTTCTGCGACGAGATGTAAATGATCGCGGCGGCGAAATGATGCTAAAGCTAGCCCGGCATGGCCATGCTGAGCCATCGTTCTGAATTCAGGGGTCCCCGAAAGAGTTCTCAATCTGCAATGGAAAAAGGCGCATGTTTGCTCTGCCCTTCTCCCGCATAGAATCATCTCACGGCATCCCCATGCACGCATATGCAGGCATATACGAGGAACTTGGAGCTAAAAAACATGACTGACGCACCCGAATATACACCCCCAAAAGTGTGGACATGGAACAAGGCCAGTGGCGGGCGCTTTGCCAACATCA
>JAGWRJ010000483.1 GCA_028869725.1 Alphaproteobacteria bacterium
GACTGGAAGAAGAAAAGGCTGCACTGACGGCCGACATACGCGAAGTCTATTCGGAAGCAAAAGGCCAGGGCTTTGACACCAAGATCATGCGTCAGGTCGTGCGCATGCGGAGACTCGACACGGCTGACCGGCAGGAGCAGGAAGCAGTGCTGGATCTTTATCTGACGGCGCTGGGAATGCGCGGCTGACCTGCTTTCTCCGCCAGCACGAGCCGGACTTACCCAGGTTGCGACCACCATGGGCGTGCCGACACCAACGCCGCTATCAATATCCTGAGGCGCGCGATCCTGAGGCGCGCGGAGCTGTGCGTGGAAGCCTGTGATCAAAAGCCGTGCGGAGCGGCCCGAAGACGCAGGACCCAGCTGAAGACCTGCCGCATGAAACCAGCGGGGTTACCGGAACTTCCACACTTCAGGGCGTAGAGGAGGCCGGGCTGTCAGCTCGCCTGCGCCGTGGCTTCGTCGCCGCTCTCGGTGGCGGCACCGTCCAGTCCAAGTTCCTTGAGTTTGCGATAAAGGGTGGAGCGGCCAATGCCCAGCCGCCGCGCCACTTCCGTCATGTGGCCGTCATAGCGTGCAATCGCAAGACGGATCATGTCGGCTTCCAGCTCCTCGAGCCTGCGCATGTGACCACCTGTATCAAGTGCGTTGACGCTGAAGGGCGACTGCCGTGTCATTGCGGTGAGACGTTCGGCTGGCGCCGGCTCATCGGCGGCCCTGGTGGCAAGGGACGCAGGATGGGGACGCAGACGGATTTCGACCCCCATGGCGGCGGCAATCTGCGGGAAGTCGTGGACATCGAGCACATCGCCGTCACACAAAACTACGGCACGGAAAATGGTGTTTTCGAGCTGACGCACATTGCCCGGCCAGGAAAAGCTCTTGAGCAAGGTCTCGGCATCTGCGCTCAGACCTGTGACGCAGCGGTGCTCCTCGGCATTGAAGCGGGCAATGAAGTGGCGCGCGAGGGCAAGGATATCATCGTCGCGCTCCCGCAGTGGCGGTACAAAGATGGGAAAGACGTTGAGGCGATAGTAGAGATCCTCACGAAACAGACCTTCACGCGTCATCTGGGCAAGGTCGCGATTACTCGCTGAGATGATGCGCACATCGATCTTGACCGGGCGCTTGGCGCCGATGGGGTCGACTTCATTTTCCTGAAGAGCGCGCAACAGCTTGACCTGCATGTCGAGACGCAGTTCGCCGATCTCATCGAGGAACAGCGTGCCGCCATCGGCTTCCTGGAATTTGCCGAGATGGCGGTCGGTTGCGCCCGTGAAGGCTCCCTTCTCATGGCCGAAGAGAATGCTTTCGATGAGGTTTTCGGGAAGAGCGCCGCAATTGATGGTCACAAAAGGCTTTCCGGCCCGCTCGGAGGAACCCTGGATGGCCCGTGCGATCAGTTCCTTGCCGACGCCGCTTTCGCCTTCAATCAGGATAGGGATCGAGGATTGGGCGGCTCGCTCGCCGAGCCGCACCACCTGACGCATCCGCGCACTGCTGCCGATGAGATCTGCGAAGGCAAGGCGATTGTCCTTGCGCTTTTTCAGACGGCTGACTTCGTCCGACAGGGTGCCGATCTTGAGGGCATTGCGGATCGACACGGCAAGGCGTTCGGGGCTTGCCGGCTTGACCAGAAAATCATTGGCTCCGGCGCGCATGGCCCCAACTGCAGAATCAATTCCACCCCTGGCGGTGAGTACGATCACCGGCAGTTCAGGATGGCTGACGCGCACATGCGCGAGCACACTCAGCCCGTCGAGGTCAGGCATGACGAGATCGAGCAGCACGAGGTGAATGCGCTCGCCATGTTGGCCCTGGATGAGTTCGAGTGCGGGTTTGCCGCCCGGCGCGGTCAGCACCTCAAGGCCGCTGCGGCGGATGGTAGCTTCCAGAAGCCGCCGCTGCACCGGATCGTCATCCACGATGAGTATGGTCTGCGCCATCAAGGGTCCGCGCTCAATTCCGTCCCAATGTGAGGCGCGAGCGGTAAAGAGGCACTTAAGACCTGCACAGAGGGGCCCGTGGAAAAGGGACGCGCGGGCGCGCTCAGTCGCCCGATCCCGCCCCAAATCTGCTAAGAACCGGTCATGAGCAAAGACGATCAGGAAGATGGGCTGGCGCGCCGGATCACGCGTTTTGCCCGGGTATCGGCCGGACTTTCCGGGGTTGCGGTCCGTGGTGCCGGGCGGGCGCTGGCGGGCGGCAAGGCCCTCAGTGCGGCAAATGCAGCAGATCTGACCGAAGTCCTTGGCCATCTGCGCGGGCCAGTCATGAAAGTTGCGCAGTTTGTTGCCACGGTGCCCGGGGTACTGCCACCTGAGGTCGCCCGGCCACTGCTGTCGCTGCAGACCAATGCGCCGCCCATGGGGGCAGGATTTGTGCGCAGGCGTATGGCCGCGGAACTGGGTTCTGACTGGGAACGAAAATTTCGCAGCTTTGCAAAGGACGCGGCCCATGCAGCAAGCCTGGGGCAGGTCCATCGCGCAGTGGCGAGGGATGGAACCCTGCTTGCCTGCAAGCTGCAATATCCGAACATGGCGGCGGCAGTGGATTCGGATATCCGCCAGTTCAAGGCAGCGCTCGCCCTGCAGCGCAATATCGACGGCACCATCGATACCCGCGAATTCGCCCGCGAGATCGAAGCGCGCCTGACCGAAGAACTGGACTATGAACGCGAGGCTGCCCACATGCGCCTTTATGGTGCCATGCTGGCCGACGCATCGGACATCTGCGTGCCGGCGCCCATGTCCCAGCTCTCGACCAAGAGGCTGCTCACCATGACCTGGCTCGATGGCCGGCCGGTGCTGGAATTCGAAGATGCGCCGCTTGCCACGCGCAACCGGATTGCGACCGCCCTGTTCAAGGCGTGGTGGCGGCCCTTCGCGCGGTACGGTGTGATCCACGGCGATCCGCATCTGGGCAATTACACGGTGCGCGCGGACAGCGGCATCAATCTTCTCGATTATGGCTGTATCCGCACCTTCGAGCCGTCCTTCGTAGCCGGGGTGGTGGATCTTTACCGGGCGCTGAAGACGCGGGACGAGGCGCTGGCAGCACGGGCCTATGCGGCCTGGGGCTTTGACAAGGTGACGCCTGAACTTGTCCGCGTGCTCAATCTGTGGGCGGGGTTCATCTTCGAGCCCCTGCTCGATGATCGGGTCAGGGTCGTCGACAATGGAGTGCCGGCAGCAGAATATGGTCTGAAGCAGGCCAATGACGTGCATATGCGATTGAAGACCCTGGGCGGCGTGCGTCCGCCGCGCCAGTTCGTGTTCATGGACCGTGCGGCCATCGGTCTTGGAGGGGCATTGATCCGGCTTCGTGCCGAACTCAATTTTCATCGTCTGTTCGAAGACGAGATTGCCGATTTTGACAAGGGCCGTCTGGCGCGCCGGCAGACGCGCGCCTTCACGGCGGCAGGCGTACCGCATCCGGGGGACTGATGAGACGCGTCGAAGATTACTGGAGCTACTTTGCCAGCGAGGCGCGCAAGGCCGGCTCGCCACTTTATGGCTACCTGGCTGAATGCATTGGTCAGGATGAGGACCTCAAATCACTGGCAGCGCGCGCCCGTCCCGGCCAGCCGCGCGCCAACATGCTTCTGGGCGCGGTACA
>JAGWRJ010000484.1 GCA_028869725.1 Alphaproteobacteria bacterium
AGCCCTTGGGCCTGGTATCACTGGAAGGCCAAGGGAACGCTCGCGAAGGGCGAGAACACGCTGATCTCGCGCGCCACGGATTCCCTCGGGCGGAGCCAGCCACTTGACGGGCTCGTGTGGTGGAACCCGCGCGGCTACGAATGGAACGGCGCCGACCATGTGAAGGTTACCGTCTAGAGCCACTCTCGGACGGTTTAGGGGGAAGCGCGTCCCAGGCGCGCTTCCCCGCCTCAAAACTCTGATTATCCGAACGGGAACGCCGATGCGACGTGCGATACTACTGTGGGCTGTTGCCTGTCTCGGGCTGGGCCTGGGACGCGCCACCGCCGATGAAATCACCCTCCCCGATGGGCCCGGCCGGGATCTGGTCTATGCCCGGTGCCAGACCTGCCACGATCTGGGCTACCTAAAGGAGTCCTCCGGTATCCCGGCCAGCGCCTGGAAGGATATCCTGGTGACGATGTATGGCTTTGGCCTGCGGATCCCGGACGCCGAGAAAGCGCAGATCGCAACCTATCTGGGCACCTATCTCGGGCCGAACCCACCTCCGGCCGCACCCGCCGTTTCGACCGCCGACGCAGCTCCTTCGCTCGAGGGGGGCAAACTCTTCGAACAGAATTGCTCGGCCTGTCATCAGAAGACCGGGAAAGGCGTTCCGGCGAGCTTCCCACCTTTGGCCGGCAATTCCGATCTCTTCCTTGACCGGCTCTATCCGGTGCATGTCGTCCTGCACGGGCTGACGGGAAAGATCGCGGTGGGGGGCAAGACCTTCAACGGAACGATGCCAAGCTTTGCGCATCTAGATGATGCCAGGCTGGCCGCGATCCTGAACTATGTCCGCGGCGCCTGGGGCAATACGGCCAACGCGCCGGCTGGCATGAGCCCTCTCGCGGCAGCGGACGTGAAGGGGCTGCGTGAACAGAAGCAAACGCCGAAGGAAGTTCATGGACTGCGGGCATCGCTCCTGAAATAGATTTGCCGGTGAGGAGAGGCGAAAGGGGGTTGCTGGCTGCAATCGGGGGGCCGACGCTTGGGTCAGCGAAGTCCAAGGGGCGGGCCCACCATGGTCCCCACAAATCTCCCAGAAAGGCCGCGATCCGCCTCATGACCCTGCCATGATCCGCCAGGATCGTCGTCAAGGCCGCTTCTTGCGCAATTTCTGCCCTTCGGCTCCGATCGCAGTATAGATCAACCAGGCTCGGAGCCGGTCATCGCCGCGCGCCGTGCTCGAACGGCCAGGTCGCGCCCCCGATCCCGGCCGTTCGAGGTCAGAAATGTGCATCCTTAGAGCGGGCTGGCTGCTTAGCTGGGGTCGCGGCGCGTTATAGGGGGATCGGGCGCTCAGCCTCGAGAAGCATGGCGGTCAACGGGCGGCACATAGGTGCAACACCAGCTGGGTTTCCTGAGAGCGGTCGTTCGCGGCGTTTGCATCGCGTCCCACTTTGACGCGGAGCTGGCCTCGCGACGGTCGGGATAGTGATGCGGCGGTGTGCCGTTTCGGCGATCGATCTGTTGAGGAATTGCGGGGCATAGGACCATGCCAAGAGGGCTCAGACGGGATTGAGGACACCGAAAACACTGACCAGGAGTAAGACCCCGAAGCTGCACGCGATTTCTGACATCGTTCCGCGGCGGAGATCCCTCAATGCGGCTGCGCCGCCGCCGTTGGAAAGTTGCGGCACATGCACGTAGCGGTTCCTGACGGCCAGACCCACCATGATTGCGACCAACCCGATCTTCAATCCGAGCATCAGGCTGTAAGGCGAGGTCGGCATCCAGGGAACGTCGTCCAGGATCAGGAGGGTGTTGATGACCCCGGTGAGGATGACGCCAGCCACGGCGAGATGGCCCCAGCGCGAAAACCGCATCAGCCGGCCCAGTTCCTCGCGATCCGGAAGTCGCCTTAGCCCGGCCAGAACCGACGGCAGGGCACCCAGCCAATAGCCGCCACTGAGGAGATGCAACGCATCATTCGAGCGATGGAGAAGGCCCGGCCACCCATCCTCACTCGCCGCATGGCCAACCAAGGCGGCGCTGACCAGCGCGAGCGCCGCCGCCGTCGTGATGCCCGCCCTCCGCCAGAGCGCCACTCCAAGGGCGGCAATGAATGCCAGATGCAGGGCCCAGGCCTGGCCGACGTTCGTGGCCGATAACAGCAACCAGATCGTGGCCGGGTCGAGGGCGGCGGACCAGGTTGCGGTGGCCTCGACCGTCTCCAGCAGCAGCCAGGCCACCCCGGTGAGAGCCAGCAGGCCCCACAGCCACCGGTTCGGGCGCGGAGCGCTGGCTCCATAGGCCGCCCGCCCCCAGAGCAGGATCCCCGCCCCGAAGTGCAGAAAGCGGCAGAGAGCCAGCGCCCCGATCATCGTCACTTCACCGAAAAGCTGTAACTGCCGTGGGTCCGGTGGCCGTCGGTCGACAAGGCGTGCCAAGCGACCGTGTAGGAACCGTGCTTGAGCTTCTGGGCAAACGGCACGATCAGTTTCTGGTCGTTACCCTGGGCGAGGGAGGCATGCTTCAGCTTGATATGTGCCTTGCCGGGTCCGGTGACTGTGACGCCGGTGAAGGCCAGCGAAACGCCCTCGGAAAAATCGAGGGTCAGGTGGCTCGGGGCCACTTTGACGCTCGACTTGGCAGACGGGATTTCCTTGATCAGGTGGGCATGCGCGAAGGCCGCCGAGGCTGGCAGAGCAAGAGCGGCAGCAAGAGCGATGGCTTTCTTCATGAGATGGTCCTCAGCCGGATGATCCGGTGGTTGCGATTGGCTCCGCTCGAGGCGGAGGTCTTTCCCGCTGCACAACAGGGTCAGCGGGAATCCGTTGATCAATGATGGGGTCAGACTTGGGCCGGAGGCGCGCGGATGTTCTGGCGGTCGGGAACGGCCGATGGTGTTGTCAGGGGAACCCAAAGACGGGTCCCAAACCGGGCGAGGCGGAACACCACCGGCAGCAGCCCGCCCTTGGCGGGAACCACCGCTGGCGCGGCTGCCGGTTGGCAGAGGTGCATGAGTTCACGCGTCAGGTCTCGCGGATGGTGCTTGCCGCAAATATCGTCGGCAGTGCCGCCCATGGCGACGAACCGCGCCAGCGCGAGATCGTCGAGTGTCGGCATCCGATGGGCCGCCACGGTCAAAACGGAACTGACCGCCATAAAGATGACGACAACGAGACCGAGGAGGCGGCGTGGCGAGCGGCGCATGCTCCCGGGTAGCAAAGGCACCGAGGTGAGCCAAGGTACAAGATGCCACAGTGCTTCGCTGTGCCCAGGCGCCGAATAGCGCTTCCCACTTGAGATTTTACGACGCTGAGTGGGGTAGGGGCGATACTCCGAATGGCAGCACCTCTCAATACCATGGCGAATGCGGAAATGGCGCTACCGGAAAGCCGGTAACGCCATTTGCCCTGAAGCCTTGTACGGATCGGAGCTTAGATCACCTTGACATAGCCGGCCATATAGCCCTGGCGGTTCATCGAATAGGTGTCGCAGGGCATAACGCAATGCCAGCGATACTCGCCAGCCTTTGTCGGGGTAAACGTATAGGTCGTTGTGGTCGGAGTGACTTGGTCAGAACCGGCCTTGTCGACGCCAGCCTTGATGACGACGTTCAGGTGGAGCCCCGGCGCCGTGAAGCTGTGGGGCGCATCATCGTTATTGATAAAGGCGAGCTTCACCTGTTGGCCGGCCTTCACCACGAAGTCGGCAGGGAAGAAGGCATCATGGTTTTTGTGATCGGCGCCGGGCAGACCAGCCTGGTCCGCATAAATGTAGATCGTCTTAGTCACGGTATTGCTCTGGGCGGAGGCTGCCGTTGCGCCGAGAGCGGTAGCCGCTGCAAAGCCGGCGGCGATTGCGATTTTCGAGATATGCGTGATCATATCGAAGCACTCCTTTCCATTGCCCGAAACAAATGCTCCGGACGTTTCGTCTGAACTCTTTGCGAGAAGGTCGATTACCTTGAGAAATAATCTATGGCCGGAAACGCTGCGCTTCTTTGACCTGCATCAAGACAAGTCCGGGTCTGAAAACTCTCGAGAATACTACACGCTTTATCCAATCCCGCACGCCCCGACGTGGAATCACTAATTTTTTCGTACATTGCGGATGCCTTCCTGGCGGACTTCCCAAAAGACCCGCTCATTGAGGTGTAATCACATTGTGGTGAGGTTGCCATTCATCGGTACCCAGCTGGCAGCGCTAAGAAGCTCGGGCAGATGGC
>JAGWRJ010000485.1 GCA_028869725.1 Alphaproteobacteria bacterium
ATATTCGCTGGGCTTGTGGCTGCGTATCAGGTCTGGCGCGGACGACGCGGGCAGGCGCTGCTTGCCGCAATTCTGGCGGCTCTGATTTTTTACCCCAGCTTGATGTGGGGTACGGCACCAAGGCTGCAGCGCATTTGGCTGTCACCGCGCCTTGCCCGGATTGTCGAGCGAAACCGAAGACCCGATGATCCGCCCATCATTGTCAGTGGGTATGATGAGCCCAGCATCATATTTCTGCTTGGTACGAGGACGCAGGTCGAGACCGGTGCTCAGGCCGCACGACAGGCGGTACGCGATGGCGGGCTGGTGCTAGTGGATCAGCATCAGCGGCCGGCATTCATGGCTCAGCTTGCCGCCAGCAATGGTAGCGTCCGGATCGCCGGCGTAGTCAAGGGTCTCAACTACTCGCACGGGCGCCCGGAAGACATTACCGTCTATCGGGTCTTGCGATGAAGAGCCTAGTCCGCATGACCGAGCGGAGCTCCCTCTGGCTTGCGCTGTGGGGAGTGGGCGCGATCACGGCCATTCGCGTAATTCTCCTTGTCGTAACACCATTGCAGCTCTATCCCGACGAGGCGCAATACTGGTGGTGGGCCCAACATCCCGCATTCGGCTATTTTTCTAAGCCGCCGCTGATTGCCTGGATCATATGGCTGTCCACGCAGGCGTTCGGCCCGGCAACATGGGCTATTCGCCTTGCCTCGCCCCTGCTTCACGCCGGCACAGCACTTCTCATCTATGCATCTTCAGAGCTTGTCGGGGGCAGGCGGTTGGCCCTCTGGAGCGCACTGGTCTATGCGACACTTCCTGGCGTTGCCTATTCGTCGGGCCTGATGACCACGGATGTACCGCTCCTTTTCTGCTGGGCATTGGCGCTTTATGCGCTCCTGCGGGCACTCGATGAACAAGGATGGCGCTGGACGGTGGTCTGCGGCCTGGCCATCGGTGTGGGCATGCTTGCCAAATATGCCATGCTGTTCTTTGCGCTGGGGCTACTGCTGGCAGCATTGATCTCGCTTAAGGCCAGAAGGTTTGTCTTCAGCGGGCGGGGGCTTTTAGTGGCAGCGCTCGCAATCGTGCTGATTTTGCCCAATGCCTACTGGAACTGGAGCCACCATTTTCCCACCATCGGGCACACGGCTGAAGACGCCGACTGGGACACTGCCTCGTACAGCCTCGGCAACGTATTCTTCTTTATTGCCGGGCAGTTCGGTGTATTCGGCCCGGTGCTGATGATCGCATTCCTGATCGCGCTTTGGCAGCTTGCCAGGTCCGCGCGGCGCAGCGACCGGGAACTTACGCTTGCAGCCATGGCCCTCCCCCCCATCTTCCTTATGCTTGTGCAGAGTTTCATTTCTGTTGCCAATGCCAACTGGGCTGCGACGTCCTATATTTCGGCCACCCCGCTCGCTGTCATGGTGCTGCTAGAGGCCCCGTGGGCGCTGCTGTCGTGCCTCGTCATCGATGTGACGGCTATGCTGGTGCTGTGGGCGGTGTTGGTTCGGCCAGGGATCAGCAGCACATTGGGGTTGAGCAATGCCTTCAAACGTGAGGAGGGCTGGCAGGAGCTTGGTCATGCGGTTACGGTCGCGGCGCGCTCCCAGGGCTTCGACGCCATCGCTGTCGTCAACCGTTCAGTCATGGCGGAGATGACCTACTACACGCCGGCGCGATCGGTGCCGCTGCGTGCCTGGGACGGAAACGGCATCGTCGCTGACTGCTTTGAAATGACGATGCCGCTTTTGCCTGCCGATCGCCATGTGCTGCTGGTCCTGCTGCCCCAGGAAGTGCGCACGGTACTCCCGAGTTTCGAATCGGTCCGGCCAATCCGGCGCGTTCGTACCCCAGTTGGCGGTGGTCTCACCCGTACCGTGCTGCTCTACGACGTGCGCGGATACAGATCCCCGCGTCCGGCGCCTTAGGAATTGGCGATAGTGTTTGAGTCGGCAGCAACAGTGTCGTGGCCGATCGACGCCTCCATTGGCGCGCTCAGGACGTGGAAAGTTAATTGTGGTGAAGAGATCAGAGCGATGTTTCCTTCCGCGCCCCTTGCCTAGTTTTTCCGGTGATGGGGGAGGGTGGTGCGATCAGATGCGCTGTTTTACTTGAGCGGTCTTCAATAAAACTGAAAAAAGTCAGACAGGATTATTTGGTACACTTGGGCAGACCACAGTATTCGAACGGTTTCTCTTGACGAAATGCGGAAGCTGCATAAATATCCGCTTCAGCGAAGGTGCCGTGCGACGCTGGGCCAATGGGGTTCGGAGCTGCGGCGCCCGTTCAAGGAGCCACGCGAGACCACAATGAGTCTCCATCTGGTTCGGGGGCACGATCTTCGGCCCCCGTCGCGGCTAGCCCGCCCCCATCCGGTCATTAGCGAACAGCATCTCGATCAACAGAAAGCAGCAGGGGCACCAAAGGTCAGATCCCCGCGCTTTCCGGTCAGCGAGGAGAGCCGCCATTTTTACCGGCGCTTTTGGCCAGGCACCGGCCCTAGCGATTGGAATGACTGGCACTGGCAATTCCGCAATCGTATCCGCACTCCGGAAGAGTTGGCACGGATTTTCAGCTTGTCCCCGGACGAACACGAGGCGGTAACTCGGCACAAGGGGCCGCTCCCTGTCGGCATTACTCCCTATTACGCTTCCTTGATGTCGATCGACGATCCGCAGGAGCCTCTGCGGCGTACCCACGTGATGACGGGCAAGGAAGCCTTGCGCCTACCCGGCGAAGCCGATGATCCCCTGGGTGAGGACCATGACACGGTGGTACCAGGCCTTGTTCATCGTTATCCCGACCGCGTGCTGTTTTTGACGACGGGGACCTGTTCCACCTATTGCCGCTATTGTACGCGCGCGCGTGCGGTCGGAAATCCGGGTGGCGAGTATCAGTTCTCGCCGAAACAGTGGGAACAGGCGCTGGCTTATCTGGCAGAGCATACTGAGGTCCGTGACGTGCTGCTGTCCGGTGGTGATCCGTTATCGATTGCCGATGACAAGCTTGATTGGCTTTTGACTCGTTTGCGCGCAATTCCGCATATCGAATTCCTGCGCATAGGCACGAAGATACCCATGGTGCTGCCGCAGCGCATCACGCGCGATCTGGTCAGGATGCTGAAGCGGCATCATCCACTGTGGATGAGCATTCATGTCACGCATCCGAACGAACTGACAGCCGAAACGACGGAGGCACTAAGCCGCCTCGCCGATGCCGGTATACCGCTCGGCAGTCAGACGGTACTGCTCAAGGGCATCAATGACGACATTTCCGTCATGAAGCCGTTGATGCAGGGGCTTCTGAAACGTCGGGTCAAGCCCTACTATCTCTATCAATGTGACCCAATCCGCGGCTCTGGACATTTTCGGACCAGCGTCGAAAAGGGTCTCGAAATCATCGATGGATTGCGGGGCCACACGACGGGATATGCCTGTCCGCAATTCGTTATCGATGCTCCTGGTGGTGGTGGAAAAATTCTGATGGCACCAAACGCCGTCGTCGGGCGCGAAGGTAACGACCTGTTGCTGCGCAACTTTGAAGGCGGCATCTACCGCTATCCTGATCCTGACGGTCAGATTGGCGCAGAAACCATGCGCCTTGCTGCGGAGTGAGCCATGCGTATTGCCGTCACCTATGACTTACGCAAGGAGTATCTCGCACTTGGTTATAGCGAAGAAGAAACTGCTGAATTCGACAGTGAAGTGACGGTAGATGCTCTATGCGACGCGCTGTCAGCGCTGGGGTATGAACCGGTGCGAGTGGGCAATATCCGCGCTCTTGTGACCCGTCTGGCCGCAGGCGAGCGCTGGGATGCAGCCTTCAACATCTGCGAGGGGCTCAAAGGTGTCGCGCGCGAGGCCCAGGTGCCGGCACTGTTTGAAGCGTATGATATTCCTTGCGTGTTCTCCGATCCGCTCACGCTTGCGCTGGCGCTGGACAAAGCTATGGCCAAACGCGTGGTCGCATCCCAGGGGGTGCCCACAGCGGACTTTGCC
>JAGWRJ010000486.1 GCA_028869725.1 Alphaproteobacteria bacterium
CTGCGTGACACCCAGGGCGCTAGGAGGCGCTCCGTCCGGAGGCATTCCCAAGTCGGCTCGTTTACCGTATCTGCCCGCAATCGGTGCCATTGCCTCGCCACGAGACAATGGAACTACTTGATGGCAAAGCGTTTATAGCGGCCGCGCACAATCCGGATCAAGCCGGAGGTCAGCCTGTCCGTAGATAGGTTGGCGGGCCCGAAACCGTATTTGAGCGCCCGGCTCCAAGAGTTGGGCCTTGGACCTGGCACGGGTTGGCCTGGAAGCGCAGCTGCGGTCCCGAAGGCAGTGCAAGGGGCCCAAGATCCTGGATTTGGGGCTGCGCTTCTGAAGAGAGCGCACTTCCGCAGACGTTGAGCCCGCTGAGTTTTGGTGTGCGTGGTGGGCTATCGGTGCAAGCGAAGCGAGGCTGGCAGCCTCACAGTTCTATGGCCACCGCCTGCAGGTTGGTCTGTATCGGCTTTGTGAGCCTCCTCTTGGAGCAGACAGGAACGGCGCAGTGAAAAAGACGATGCAAATTGACCCTGCCAAATTTTTTGCATGCAGACGAAAAAAAAGCGGCGGGCCGAAGCCCGCCGCCAAAGTCGTTACAGGTGTTACGATTACATGTTGATGGTGATATCGGCGAACAGGTACCGTCCCATCGAGTCGTAGACCTGCGGATAGGTATTGCCGTTGCCGAGAGTACCGGACAGCGTTGTGATCGGCGGGTTGTTGTCGAGCACGTTGTTGATGCCGATATGAAGCATCGTGTTGCTCGGCAGCGGGAAGGAAGCGCCCAGATCCATGTAGTTCTGTGACCCGAGCTGGTAGTCGAGCGCCGTATTGCTGTAGTCGAATGCGGTGACCGAAGCAATGTAACGCCAGGTTGCCGACACCGAGATATCATCCCACGGCGTATCCCAGGTCGCGCGCAGGCGATGACGCCAGGACGGATTGGGTGTGCCGCAGGCATTGCCGTACTTGCCGTTGCAGTCATAGGCGGGCAAGCCCGGAACGCCCGGATTGGTGACAAGCTCATTAACCCACGTGCCGGTGAAGCCAAAGGTGACCTGACCGTCGCCAGCGGCGCCAACATCTGCCAGATCAAGCTGGTAGAAGGCGCTGAAGTCGACGCCATTCTCTTTGAGGCTACCAACATTGGTATTGAGGTCGGACACATATCCGCTCCCAACCCATAGCTGGCCCAGCCCATTACGATGGATGAGCGCGCAGGAGGCAGCAACATTGTACTGATAGCAGGCAGCCAGGGTATTGGTTGCGCCGACCGTGCTGATCAGGTTTTTGATGCTGATGTTCCAGTAGTCAATCGACCCGCTGAACCCGGGAATAGCGGTCGGCGTGAGCACCGCGCCGAGCGTCCAGGTGTTGGCAGTTTCCGGCCTGAGGTCGGGATTGCCACCCTGCAGGAAGTTGTACTGGCCTGCCGGGCTGGTCAGAGCAGCGCTCTGATACTGCGCCAGCGGAACGCCGGTTGCCTCGCACTGTGCAAGCGAAGCCTGATAAACGCCAGTCGTTGCAGGACCGCAAGGATCGCCGGGCGCATTGAACAGGTTGAAACCCTGCGCCGTATAGAGGTCGAGCACGTTTGGCGCACGCACCGCGTGGTCGTAGCTGCCACGGAAGCGGACGCTGTCATCAGGCGCCCAGTCGCCACCGATCTTCCAGGTATTGGTGGTGACCGAGGTGTTGTAGCTCGAATAACGATAGGCGAGGTCGACGCTGATCAACTGAGCCAGCGGCTTGTTCTCGACGACCGGCATCATGAATTCAGCGAAGCCTTCGGACACGCTGGTGTTACCGGATACCGGCAGCACCGGACCGCCCTGACCCGCACCGTCAAAGGTCTGGTACTCAAGGTCAGGCAACAGGTTGAGGCCGTTGGCGCGATATTCGATACCCATCGCGACCTTGGCTGATCCCTCCGCCCACGGGCTCTTGATCCCGTACTGGCCAAGATCGCCGGTGACCTGCGCGATGAGGTCCTGAAGATCGGTTGCGCCCTGCTGCAACAGCGGAACATTGAGGTAGGAAAGTGCCGCCTTCGACGGGCCCGCACCGGTGAAGATGTCGTACGGTACGCAGGACGTATCCGTGCCGTTCAGCACCGAGGCGCAGACCGGCTGTCCGTTGGCGGGATTGGTCACGACATCGAGCGCATTGTTCAGGCGCTTCACCGAGAACTCGTTCAGATAGTGCTCGGAAAGCAGCACTTTCGCGTACTGCCCGGACACATCGTAATTCCAGCCCTTGGTGATTTCGCCGCGGAAGCCCAAAATGGCGCGGTAGGAGGTGTACTGCAGATCGTCGATACGCGGTCCACCTTCAACGTTACGACGGCCGATATACATCCCGACATTCGAGTTGGCCGCGATGTCAGCAGCGGTACAGCCGATGTCGGTGAGCTGGGACGAGCTCAGCAGCGGGTTACCGCAATTGATGGTGTTGGTACGGAAGAAGTCACCCGACGGCGCGATCTGGGCCAGCGTCTCGTAGTTGGTGAACATCAGCTGGCTATAGACTTCAACGTGATCGTTGACCTTGTAGTGGCTGAAGGCACCAAACGAATAGCGCGTATCAGGACGCTGGAAGTAGTTGAGCGGCCCGTAGTTGTACTGGTTCGCGGGGCTCCATGGCACGAAAGTCCCAGGCGTCTTGCCAAGCGTATAGTCAAACGTCGAGAAGTTGCTGAACCGGCCAGGATAGGAGGTTGAAGAGCCACCGCACAGGAACGTGTTGGACTTGCTGATCGCAGTCGCAGCGCAGGCCGAGTAATCGTAATGGCTTTCCAGAATGGGCTGGTCATTACGATAGCTGAAATACGCGGTGACATTGCCCTTGCCGTTCGGCGAGCTGACACCGAGCATTGCGCTCAGGTTGAGCCCGCGTCCGACCATCACGCTGCTTGGCGGCAACTTGAACTGGGACGGGTTCGTTCCATGCAATGACGCGATATCGTTGCGAAGGCCACCCTGATTGTCGCCGTTATCGTGCTGGTAGATGCTGTATTCGGCATCGATCTGGAAGCCCTGGAAGTCCTTCTTCATGATGAAGTTGACCACGCCGGCGACCGCGTCCGAACCGTAGGTGGCGGAGGCGCCGCCGGTCAGCACTTCAACGCGCTGGACCATCTGGGTCGGAATTTCGTTGAGGTCGGCGGCCGGGTCAGTCGGCGAACCATAGGGCATGCGCAGACCGTCGATCAGTACCAGGGTGCGGGAGGCACCAAGGTTACGCAGACTGATCGTCGCTGTGCCGGTCGCACCGTTCGACACCGTGGAGTTCTGCGAAGCAAACGCCTGCGGCAGCTGGGTGACGAGGTCTTCGACGCGAGTTACGCCGGTGGACTTGATGTCCTGTGACGTCAGTTCAGTCACCGGGCTCGTGGTCGTCAGGTTGGTGGTGGGAATGCGCGAACCCGTGACGACGACGGTTTCGACATTGCTGGACGAAGACTGCGCGAACGCAGTGCCGCTCAGGCAAATTGCGGCCGCAGATGCCGCTCCGAGGAGCAGGGTGCGCCGCAGAGCGCGACTGTTTAGTTCTTGATGCACGTGGAACCCCCTTGGTTCTGTCGTAACGACGACTGCCGCCACGGACACTGCCCTGATGGCAGTCATCCCCGCGGCCTTTACGTCCGCAGGGTGTCCGCTTCGCGGGGGAAGCTAAGAGAGAGGAGGAGATGGGTCAAAACCGATTCGCGAAAAGGCCGTCTTTCCCGATGGTTCTGTGGCTTTTCTGCATCAATTTTATGAAAGGTCGGCATGATCGTATACTCTAGGTGGGCCTCGCCGCACGATTATGGCGCGCGAGCGGACGCGTCTCCGCTAAAAGCCAAAAGGAACCTGGGCTTGGTCTTCGCGCCAGCCTGCCCTGCCACCGCGCTTTCGGGCCTATCCGATCCGCGCTAGGCTGCCAGCGACCTGTTGCCATTTTGCACCGCCCTGGCCTGGGGCAGCGCTGCGTGAAAGGGCGAATGCGTGACTACGGCTTTGTTTTCCAGTCCGGCCTGCCTCGCCCATGCGACCCCGCCAGGTCATCCCGAATCCCCGGACCGCCTGCGCGCGGTCCTGCGGGCGCTGGAGACAGAGCCTTTTCAGTATCTCATGCGCGTGGAAGCCGAACCCGCGCTGCCCGAGGCGCTGGCGCGGGCGCACACTCGGGAGCTCGTGGAGGCAATCCTGGGGCCCTGGTCCGTACGCGCCCGCCAGGAGGTCTATTTCCCGATCGACGCCGATACCGTTATGAGCGCGGGCACCGCCGATGCCGCACGCATTGCTGCCGGCGCGGTCATGGGTGCGGTCGATCTGGTGGCGGCCGGGACGGCGCGCAATGCCTTCTGCGCCGTTCGCCCTCCCGGTCATCATGCCGAACGCGCCCGGGCAATGGGGTTCTGCTTCTTCAACAATGTCGCGGTGGGCGCACTTTACGCCCGCGCGGTGCACGGGTTTCAGCGGGTCGCCGTGCTCGACTTTGACGTCCATCACGGCAACGGCACCCAGGATATAGCCGCGGAAGACCCCGACTTCTTCTATGCCTCAACCCATCAATGGCCGCTCTACCCAGGCAGTGGCCGTGCCGACGAGCAGGGCTGCGCCGGCAATATCGTCAATGTCCCACTTTCCCCGGGCTCTGATGGCGTTGCCCTGCGCCAGGCCTTCAGCGAGAAAATCTTCCCCGCTCTTCGTGCGTTTGCCCCGGACTTCGTATTTCTGTCCTCGGGTTTTGACGGCCACCGGGCCGATCCCATCGCAGAATTGTGCTTTTCCGAGATGGACTTCGCCTGGGTAACCCGCGAAACCTGCGTCCTCGCCGATGCACTTTGCGCCGGACGCGTTGTGTCCGCGCTGGAAGGCGGTTATGACCTCGCCGCGCTGGCACACTCGGCGGCCGCCCATGTGGAGGCCTTGATGGGCCGGCCCTGACTGCAACAGAAAGGCCCTGGCCATGGCGGCCTCCACATCCAAATCTGCCTCCAAGCCGCTGGATGAACTCAGTTTTGAGGCTGCTCTCAAGGAACTGGAGGAGATTGTCGGCCGGCTTGAGCAGGGCAGCGTGGATCTTGAGGATTCCATCGCGCTTTATGAGCGCGGGCAGGCGCTCAAGGCCCACTGCGAAGCCAAACTCAAGGCAGCCGAAACCCGGCTGGAAAAAGTAGTGGCAGGACCTAAGGGTGCAAGCGGCCTTGAGCCTTTGGACCCCTCCTAGCCTAAGCCGGCCCGCAGGGCCAAAGCGGGATATTTCAGGACAGCGTTGATGAGCACAGAGCCGCAGGCGCCCAGCGCCATGATCGGACCGGCGTTGAAGGAAGCGGCGAGCTTTGCCGAGCGGACACTCTCGACCCTTCTGCCGCAGCCGACTGGCCCGCAAGGCGCATTGATCGAAGCAATGCGTGCGGCAGTTCTGGCCCAGGATCGGGGTCTGCGTGCATTCTTTGTCCTGCAAAGTGGACGTCTGTTTGGTGTCGACCGCCAGCCGCTGGGGCGGGTCTGCGCCGCCGTTGAATGTGTTATTGCCGCCTGCGGGCTTGGCGCGCCGTCAGTGGGCCCGCTCACACTCCTGGCCGGTGAAGCACTGATGGCGGAAGCCTTCGCGCTTCTGGGCTCTGCCGAGGCGATGGCCGATCCATTTCTGCGGGCCGAGGCGATGGCCCGTCTTGCCCAGTGCGCGGGCCATGCTGGGCTCCTCGGGGGGCAATGTGCCGAACTTGTGGCGGGAACCCTTGACGCTGGCCACTCGTTACCGCAGATCAGCCGGCGCCAGCGCATGCGCATTGCGGCGCTGGTTGGGTTTTGCTGTGAGGCAGGGCCACTTCTGGCCAAGGCTTCGCCGTCAGCGCGCCATGCACTATCCGCATACGGACAAGATGTCGGCCTTGCTCTGGCAATGGCCGCCGATCTTGCCGACCCGCAATCGCCCACAGGGCAGAGCGTCATTGCCGCGCTCGGTCTTGCACGGGCAGAGGCGCACGGCACTGCGCTTGCCGAGCAAGCCGTGCATCACCTTGATTTGTTCGATGAAAAGGCCGACCTTTTGCGTGCAGCCGCAAGATTTGCGGTAACGGCGCGCGAATGAAGACGGTGGTAAGGAGTGCTTGAATGACTGTGCCGAGCAAGACGCCTCTTCTTGACCGAGTACGCATACCTTCGGATCTGCGCGCGCTCAAACGCGAAGACCTTCGCCAACTCGCCGACGAACTGCGACAGGAAACCATTGATGCGGTGTCGGTGACCGGCGGGCATCTGGGTGCAGGTCTGGGTGTGGTCGAACTGACCGTGGCGCTGCATTATATTTTCAATACGCCGGACGACAAACTGATCTGGGATGTCGGACATCAGGCCTATCCACACAAGATTCTCACCGGTAGGCGGGACCGCATTCGCACATTGCGGCAGGGCGGCGGGCTTTCCGGTTTTACCAAGCGCGCCGAAAGCGAATACGACCCGTTTGGTGCCGCCCACTCTTCGACATCGATTTCTGCCGGTCTAGGGTTTGCCGTCGCGCGGGATCTGAAAAACGAGGACCGCAATGTCATCGCCGTTATCGGCGACGGCGCCATGAGCGCCGGCATGGCCTATGAAGCGATGAACAATGCCGGGGCGACGGATGCGCGTCTCATCGTCATCCTCAACGACAACGACATGTCTATCGCCCCTCCGGTAGGTGCGATGAGCGCCTATCTGGCGCGTCTGGTTTCAAGCCGGCCCTATCGTGAACTGCGTGAATTCGGCAAGCGCATCGCCCATTGGTTACCCAAGCCGGTTGAACTGACAGCCAAGCGTGCCGAAGAATATGCGCGCGGCATTGCTATGGGCGGCACGTTGTTCGAGGAACTGGGCTTCTATTATGTGGGCCCGATCGACGGACATAACCTCGAACATCTTATTCCCGTGCTCGAGAATGTGCGCGATAGCAAGCACGGACCAGTGCTCATTCATGTCGTGACCAAGAAGGGCAAGGGCTACGTTCCCGCCGAAGCGGCCGCCGACAAGTATCATGGCGTGAGCAAGTTCAATGTCCTGACCGGCGAACAGAAGAAACCCAACTCCAAGGCTCCGTCCTATCAGTCGGTCTTCGGCCAGGAACTCGTCAAACACGCCGAAAAGGATCCGCGAATCGTTGCCATTACGGCGGCGATGCCGTCAGGTACTGGCGTCGACATTTTTGGCAAGTCCTTTCCCAAGCGGACATTCGATGTCGGCATTGCCGAGCAGCACGCCGTGACCTTTGCAGCCGGCATGGCTGCTGACGGCATGAGGCCGTTCTGCGCGATCTATTCGACCTTCCTGCAGCGTGGTTATGACCAGGTCGTGCACGACGTCGCCATTCAGGGTCTGCCTGTACGTTTCGCCATGGACCGCGCCGGCCTCGTAGGCGCCGATGGCCCGACGCACGCGGGCGCCTTCGACATCGCCTACCTTGGTACTCTGCCTGGGTTTGTTCTGATGGCCCCCAGCGATGAAGTTGAGCTGATGCACATGGTGGCCACCGCAGTCGCGATCGACGACCGTCCCAGTGCCTTGCGCTATCCACGCGGCGAAGGCATGGGACTGGAACGTCCACCGATCGGCACACCGCTTGAGATCGGCAAGGGGCGCATCATCAAGGAAGGCAACTCCATTGCCATTCTCAATTTTGGTGCACGTCTCGAACAGTGCCTGCTCGCAAGCGAGAAGCTTGGCCATTACGGTCTTTCGGCCACCATTGCCGACGCCCGCTTTGCCAAGCCGCTCGATACCGATCTGATCCGCAGGCTGGCCCGTGAGCACGAAGTGCTGATCACCATCGAAGAAGGAGCCATCGGTGGCTTTGCCGCCCAGGTCATGCAGTTCCTCGCGCTCGATGGCGGTCTCGATCGTGGCCTGAAGATCCGGCCCTTGACCCTGCCGGACCGCTTCATCGATCAGGATTCCCCCGAAAAGATGTATGCGGCAGCCGGTCTTGATGCCAAGGCCATCGTCGCCATGGCACTCGGAGCGCTGGGACGCGAGCAGGAAGCTGCCGCAATCGCGTGAGCGGCGGGATACGGGCCGATCGCTACCTGGTTGATCATGGCTATGCGAAAAGCCGTGCCGAAGCGCAGGAGGCGATCCGCGCCGGGCGGGTGATGGTTGATGGCATGGCGCTGGCGCGGCCATCACAGCGCCTGCATGACGGCGTACGGATCGACTATCAACCCGCTCATCCTTACGTCTCCCGCGGGGCCCTGAAGCTGATCGCCGCACTCGATCATTTCGGCTTTTCGCCAAAGGGACGGCGCTGCCTCGACATCGGCGCCTCCACCGGCGGTTTCACGCAGGTTCTGCTCGAACGTGGTGCAGATCAGGTCACAGCGATCGACGTCGGCCACGGTCAGCTTGACAGAGGTCTCGCCGCCGATCTCCGGGTGCATGCCCTGGAAGGCATCAATGCGCGCGCGCTGTCTTCGGACATCGCAGGCGAGCCCCAGGCCATCGTCATCGATGTCAGCTTCATCTCGCTGACCTTGGCCCTGCCGCCTGCCCTAACTCTGGCCGCGCCTGGCGCCTGGCTTGTCGCTCTCGTCAAACCGCAGTTCGAGGTTGGTCAGGCGCACATCGGCCGCGGCGGGATTGTGCGCGATCCAGCCGTAGGTCTTGCAGCCGCAGAACGCATCGCCGGGTTCGTCTCAGACAAGCCCGGCTGGCTGATCCGCGGCCTCATCGAAAGTCCGATCACGGGAAGCGACGGCAATCGCGAATATCTTCTGGGCGCTCAAAAGGCCGACGGTAGCGCGGGGTAAGCCTCAAGCACTGGTCCCAGAGCATCGGCGAGCGGTCCGAGCCACAGCGCATAGTGCCGCCAATGATCGTCCGCGCCCCTGCGCAGGGGCTGACGCACTTGCTCGGCACTGGGCGTGAGAATGGGGCGTTTCGTTTGATGCGGACTGAGGCACGCGTCTTCGAACTCAAGACCACAGTGGGCGAGCAGCCGGGCGGTCTGTGCGCGCGGATCGGCGATGAGATCTTCGTAGAACAGCCGGTAGACACGACCAGGAAGAACGCAGTCATAATGATCCATGAGGCGCACATAGCTGCGATAAAAGCGGCCGATTTCGTTCAGCCTATAGCTGAATTCGTGGCCATGGCCGAACAGGTGCACGAAATTGGAAAAGCCGCAGGCCATCGGATGACGGCGGACATCGATAATCGTCGCCTTGGGAAACAGCAGATGGATGAGCCCGACATGCAAAAAATTGTTCGGCGTCTTGTCGACGAAAAACGGTCGTTCGGTTGTCTTCAGCTGTGCAATGTCCGCAAGATAGGCCTGCGCATATCTGGTGCATGACGCATCATCAATCGTCTCAAGCGCGGCGGCATAGGCCGTATCCCCCTTGCCACCGGCGATGTCGCCAGCCACCCGGTAGAGTACGCGCAATTCGCCCAGCGCTTCGACCTCACTGTGGCTGGCAAGAATCTGCTCGATAAGGGTCGAGCCCGACCGCGGCATGCCGACGATGAATATCGGCGCGCGGTCGCTCACGCCAGAGTGGTGGCGCTGCGCGAAGAAATCCTTGTTCTGGCTTTGACACGTGCGCTCGATCTCGGCCTGTACCGCATCGAGATCAAAATCGAGGCTCATGCGCTTGAGCGCATTGGCTGCGGCAAAGCTCTGAAAGGCTTCTTCGTGACGGCCAAGCTGATCGAGACCATGACCCAGGGCAAAGCGCAGATCGATGCGGTTCGCCTCGCTGAAATCCTTCGTCTCCAGCGCCCGCTTAAGCGCCTCGACTTCGAATTCTGCAAAGCGGTAGGTTTTCATGTTGGCCAATGCGAGCCAGGCTTCGCCGCATACCGGATCGACCGCAATGACCCGATTGTAGATATCGACGGCTTCATCGCGCGCACCAGTAACGCGCAGCAGATGCGCAAGCTGCAGCATGGCATCGCGCGAAGCTGAGTTCAGCGTCAGAAGATGACGCAAGGTGGTAATTGCCGTGTCATAGTCGCCAAGATTGGCCGCCGCCAGGGCCTTCATGCCCATCAGGTCCAGATCGTTGGGGCGTCCGGTCAGAAGCTGTTCGACGCGCGCGCGCGCATCAAAAAACCGGCCCAGTCGAAAAAGCGCATCCAGATATTCGAGTTGCGCCGGCCAGAACGAGCGGGCGCGGCGTATCACATCGCCCAGCAGTCGCTCGGCTTCCTCGGCGCGACCTGTATGACGGCAGATATCGGCCAGGACACGGGCGGCCACGATATCACTGGGCTCGAATTTGAGACGCAGGCGGACATGCGATTCGGCAATGTCGGCGCGGCCATTCTGCAAGGCCTCGACCGCCTCCCGCAGAAGCGGATCAGAGGATGCATTGAGGACAAAGCGTTCATAGGCAAGATCGGCCTCGTCGGCATCGCCCAGGGCGTAGAGCGCGTCGGCCAGCGCCCGCCAGGCGCTGGGCAGGGAAGGCGCGAGTTCGACGGCCTTGCGCAGAGCTCCCAGCGCTGCGGACCACGCTCCTTGTGCCGACAGGGCAAGACCAAGCTCCTGCTGCGCA